>JAICSB010000307.1 GCA_025937115.1 Pseudonocardiaceae bacterium
CATCCACTGTGCCTCCGACCAGCGCGAGGTACCGAGCGCGTTGGTCGGGGCAGCTATGAGGACGGATCCGTGGACGCTCACGGGACGTGACCTAGAGTTGCAGTTTATCGCTGAGCGTTTAACTAGTGGGGAATCACGCAGTGTGGTCATCGCCGGCCCGGCCGGGGTGGGCAAGACCAGACTCGCGCGGGAAGCGCTGGCGGTCGCCAAACGCGGTGGTCGGGTGACGCAGTGGGCGGCGGGGACCAGTGCGGCGGCCGCGATACCGCTGGGCGCGGTGGCGCACCTGCTCCCTTCAGTGGGGACGGTGTCTGATCCGCTGACCTTGCTGCAGCGCGCCGGCGCCGCAATCGCCGAGCAGGGCAATGGCCACCGGTTGGTCATCGGGATCGACGATGCGCACCTGCTGGATGAGCTGTCGGTGACGTTGCTCCATCAGCTGACCTTGACCCGCACCGCGAGTGTGGTGTTGACCGTTCGGACCGGAGAGCCTGCTCCCGATCCAGTGGTGACGCTGTGGAAGAACGGGTTAGCCGACCGGTTGGAGCTGGCGCAACTGCCGCGCGCGGAGCTGGAGCGGCTGGTGACCGGCGTGCTCGGCGGGGTGGTGGACAGCCGCACGATCGAGCGGTTGTGGCGCGCCACTCGCGGCAACGTCCTTTTCCTGCGGGAGCTCGTGGAGGGCGGGTGCGAGACCGGCGCTCTGCGGATGCGCGGGGACGTGTGGCGCTGGGAGGGCCGGATGGAGCCCACTCCCCGGCTACGCGAGATCGTCCGGGCCCAGCTGGGTGGGCTGGGCGCCGATGAGCGGACCGCGCTGGAGTTACTGGCCACCGACGAGCCGCTGGGTCTTGGGCGGGTAGCGAGCCTGATCAACCCGGAGGTGGTCGCGGTGCTGGAGCGTCGCGGCTTGGTGACCGTGGTCAACAGTGGCTGGCGGGCCGAAGTGTGGCTGGCCCACCCGATCTACGCCACGGTGGTTCGCGACCAGCTGCCGGAGGCCAATGCCTGCCGGCTGCGCCGCCGGCTGGCCAACACCCATTTGCCCTGGAAACGCCAGGACGATCTGCTGCGTGCCGGCCTGCTGCTGCTGGACAGCGACCAACCCGGTGCACACGCCAGCCTGTTGGCGGATGCCGCAGTGCACGCCAACGCACTACTGGATCATGAAAATGCCGCTCGGATGGCACAGGCGGCGATTGACGGCAGCGACGGCCGGGACGGTATGCGGGCGCATCTGGCGTTGCTTGAGGCGGTGCGCTGGCAGGGCCAGCCCGATCGTGCCGAGCAGGTGGCTGCGACGGCAGCGCCATTCGCCACCTCGGCGGAGGACCGATCGCATCTGGCTGTGGTGCGGGCCCTGAATCTGTTCTTTGGCCTTGGCCAGGTGGCGAAGGCCGAAGCCATCCTGCACAAGGCAGCTGCTGACTCGGCTGACAACGAGACGTGCCGCCACACCAGCGCCGTCCATGGTGTGCTGGCGTTTTTCGCGGGACGTCCTCAGCAGGCTGCGGAGTCCGGTGCGGAGATTCTGGCATCGGAAGGGGTCAGCGCGGAGGCGACGATGTGGGCGTCGAGCGCGACCGCGGCGGGGTTGGCCGCCCGCGGTCGCATCACCGAGGCGCTCTCGGCGGTGGCGGGTGGCTGGGCGGCGCTTTCGCGGTGCACGATCGAGCCGGAGATGGCGTTATGCCGGCAACTGCTGGCTCATGGTGAGCTGTCGGCATTGTTGCTCGCTGGCCGCGTGCATGACGCCGTGGCTCGGGCAACCAAGTTGCACGAATGGTGTATGACTCAGCCGCAGTGGGCCGGGGATGCATTGGCGGCTGCCCATGTCGGGTGGTCAGCGCTGGCCGCTGGACGTCCGCGCACCGCCGTCCGGTGGTTGTCTGAAGCAGTGGCCGGCCTGAGCCAGATTGATCCGGGCGGTTTTGGACAACTGTGTATTGCGCTGCTTGCGCAGACCCACGCTCAGCTCGGCGACGCCGCGGCCGCGCGGCGGCTGTTGGATAGCGGCGGGGTCGGCCACCACTGCGCGGTGTTCGAGCCGGAGTGGCTGTTGGCGGAGGCTTGGCAAGCGGCTGCTGAGGACCGGATCTGCCAGGCGACGGATCGGGCGTTGCGCGCAGCGTCGGTGGCGGCCGGCATGGGTGAGCGTGCCGTTGAGGCCCAAGCCCTGCACACCGTGGTGCGGCTGGGCCGGGCCAGCCAGGTGGTGGGACGGTTGCGGCAGTTGGCCGGCCAGGTGGAAGGTCGGCTGGTAGCCGCCTACAGCGCGCACGCGCAGGCGGCGGCGGCCAACGCCGGTGGGCCGCTGGATGAGGTGGCGGCGGAGTTCGAAGTGATGGGAGCCCGGCTGCTGGCCACCGACGCGGCTGCGCACGCTGCGGCGGCACACCTGCGCGCCGGTGACCGGCGTCGAGCGGCCGCATCCACAGCTCGAGCTGCCAGCCTGGCCCGAGCCTGCGAAGAGATCCGCACTCCTGCCCTGGAGCAGCTCGCACCGCGACCGCTGACCAGCCGGGAGGGCGAGGTCGCCAGTCTGGTGGTGCAGGGCATGAAGAATCAGGCCATCGCGGAACGACTGGTGCTCTCAGTGCGGACAGTGGAGGCGCACCTGGCCAACGCCTACGCCAAACTGGGGATCAGCAGCCGCGCCGAACTGGCCCGAGCGTTGCGGGCAGACTGAGGCACAAAAGGGGTGGCTTGTGGTCGTGTTGTTCGGCGCGACTGGGTACACCGGCCGTCGGACCGCCGCGGCGATGGTGCGGCGGGGTCTGCGGCCGGTGCTGGCCGGACGCAGCGCGGGCCGGCTCACGTCGCTCGCGCAGCGGCTCGAGAAGCTGGGGTTCGGCAAGCTGGACGTGGTGACTGCTGACATCGGCGATGCCGCGTCGGTGCGGGCGCTGATCGGCCGGGGTGACGTGCTGGTCAGCACCGTCGGCCCGTTCATCCGGCTCGGCGGTCCAGCGCTGAGCGCGTCGGTCGACGTGGGGGCGATCTACCTAGACTCGACTGGCGAGCCCCCGTTCATCCGCCGGGTGTTCGAGGAGTTCGGCCCCCGGGCTCAGCAGACCGGGGCCAGCTTGATCACCGCCTTCGGTCACGACTACGTGCCCGGCAACCTCGCCGGCGCCCTCGCGCTGGGAAGCTCGGGCGGCCGGGTGCACCGGGTCGAGGTCGGTTATCTGATCGGTGGGACTGGCCGGTCTCAGGTCATCAGCCGCGGCACGTTCGCCTCGATTGTGGGGCTGGTCACCGAGCAGAGCTTCACCTGGCGGGCCGGGATGCAGTCAGAACCCACCGGGTCGCGGATGCGGACCTTTTCGGTGGGCGGCCGGGACTGCCCGGCGCTGACCATCGGTTCCACGGAGCACTACTCGCTTCCCCGGCTCGCTGGTCCGGAGGGCCTACCCGAGGTGGACGTCTACCTCGGCTCTTGCGGGTCTTCGGTGCGCGTGCTGCAGCTCTGCTCCCGCGTCACCCCGGCGCTGCTGGCGTTGCCCGGGGCGCGCTCGGCGGTCCGGGCAATCGGGCGGCTCGTGTCGCATTGGATCGCCGAAGAGCCTGATCCATCGGCCCTGGCGCGGGTTACTTCGCACGTCGTGGGCACCTCCTACGACGCCGCCGGCACCGCCTTGGCGCAGGTCCGCCTGCAATCTGGCGATCCTTACCAGCTCACCGCGAACCTGCTTGCCTGGGGCGCGCAGCGGGCCGCCGAGCACGGCGTGTCCGGACCGGGAGCCCTAGGCCCAGTCGAAGCCTTCGGCCTACCGGCGCTAGAAACCGGAGCCCTCCAAGCCGGCCTACGTCGCGCCTAACCCCCGGATGCTGCGCCATTCGGAGCCGAATGACGCTCTGTGGTCCGGCGTGACAGCGATTCGGCTGGAGAATGGCGCGGTCTAGGATGCGCCGGGTGAGCGGCAGGGATACGGCGGGTGCGGGTGTTGTGGTTCTGGTTCTGGTGCTGGGACTGGGGTCGATGGGTATGGGGTGGCTGATGTGGCCATCCGCCGCCGGTGTTGTCCGTGCTGGTCAGGGCACCGTGGTGGAGTCGGTGCTGTGCGGTCCTTCCGACGCGCAGGACCTGGTGCGCGTCGAGTTGCTCGACGGTCGCGAGGTAACGGGTCGGCTGGATGGCTGCGGTCATCGGCTGGGTGAGGTGCTGGCCGTCGAAGTGCCCGATCCGCTGCCCGCGGGTGAGCTGGTAGCCCGTCTCGCTGGGACCGGGGTGCCGACCACGTCGTCGAACGGGCGGCGGCTGGGTGCTGGCGGTGTCGCGATCGCCGGGATTGCCGGTGCGCTGCTGGCGTGGCGGCTGCGCAGAGAGTTCAGCGCCGACCGCCGTAGGGTGGTCTCATGACCCGCATCCCGTCGCCCACGGTGGAGCTGCACCGCGAGATCTTGTCCAACGGGCTGCGGGTGGTGCTGAGCCCCGACCGATCCGCTCCGGTGGTGGCCGTCGGCATGCATTACGACGTCGGCTTCCGCTCCGAGCCGGAGGGTCGCACTGGCTTCGCGCACCTCTTCGAGCACTTGATGTTCCAGGGCAGCGAGAGTCTGGAGAAGCTCGCGCATTTCCGCCACGTGCAGTCCTCGGGTGGGTCCTTCAACGGATCCACGCACCCCGACTACACCAACTACTTCGAAGTACTGCCCTCGGCAGCGCTGGAACGTGCGCTGTTCATGGAGGCGGAC
>JAICSB010000632.1 GCA_025937115.1 Pseudonocardiaceae bacterium
ACCGCCTGCTGCAGCTCCAGGTCACCGTCGAGCTCAACGTCAGCGTGCGCCCAGAAGTCATCGAGGTATTCCCGCTGGGCTTGGAGCAGCCCGTCCCAGCCGGCATGGCGCGCCTCGGCCAGCGCGGCGGAGACCTGATCGCGCAGTGCCTCGGCCGAGCGCTGGCTGGACCACCCGTAGGCCAGGAACTTGACCAACCGCAGCCGCTGCCCCGGCTCGAGCGTGGCCGTGATCAGCACGCGGCCGAGGTCCCCGGCGACCTCGGTGCCGGTCTCGATGTCCGCGGGACCGTCGATGACGTGGTCCATCCCGGCCGCCATCTGCAGGCCGCTCTCCCTGGTCGCGTGGACGAGCACGACCCGCGTGCCGTGCCCGCCGGCGGCAACTGGGCGCAACGGCGAAGACAGCGCCGCCGCGGCGCGGGGATCACCGTGGATTCCGGGCAGCGACTCATTGGCGACCAGTTCGGACTGCACCACCACCGGCGTACGGCCCTGCACGGCTTCTACCTCGTAGCAGATCGCCGCCACCGCGCGCTGCACGAGCGACACCAGCCGGGCCGAGCGGACCCGCACCGGCCGCCCGGTCGGCGAGACCCACTCCGCGCGCCGGCGCAGCACGCCGGCGCGCAGATCGAGCAGCCGCTCGTGCGCGCGCAAGTGTCCGTAACGTACATCGAACGGTTCGTCATCGACCAGCAGCCTGATCAGCTTGCCGTTGGTGACGTTCACCAGGGCCTGGCCCGACTGCGGGTCACCGTAACGCGGCTCGGCGTATGGCAGCGGCCGCAGCTCGTGAAAGCCGTTCAGGTAGGTGCCCGGCAGGCCGGACGGCTCGCCCTCGTCGAGGTTCCCGCGCAGCCCGATATGCCCGTTAGCCAGCGCGAACAGCGACTCGGCCTGGGTGAGCACATCCGGGTGCAGCGCGGTCTCGCGAACCGACCACGGCTCGGCGGTGAACGCCGGATGCTGGATCATGGCCATCATCTCCGGTGGTAGCGCACTGCGGGCCTCAGCCCGTCCACTTGCTTGCGCTGATCATGACGGCGGCTGCCTGCAACTTCCCTGCAGCCAACGCGGGTCGGGCTCGTGATGGTCAATCCGGCACGATGGTCGTATCCGTGATGCACTGGAGTAAACCGCGACGGGCGCGCGCATCGTACAGGCATGCCAGGCGGGGAGCGCGGCGGGCTAACCGTGACGGCGCAGCGGCTGCTGACCGGGCCGCTGCTGCGCGTCAGTGAGGCAGCCAGGGAACAGATCACCCGATCGAGGGGCTGTCCGCGCTGTCCCTGGACGCCTTGACCTCAGTGACCTACGGGCCGGAGGCCATCCTCACCGCGCTGGCCGTGGCCGGGTCCGGCGCGTTGCACCTGGTTCTCCCGCTCACCGTGGTGATCGGGGTTGCTCACGATCTTGGTTCTCCTACCGTCAGGTGATCGACGCCTATCCGGGTAGCGGCGCCTATGCCGTCGCCCGGGCCAACTTCCAGTGCTGGCCGGACAACTACCTGCCGCACGTCTTCGTACTGCGCGATGACGGGAGGTGTTCGCCCCCAGCATCGGGGTGCTCGCGGTGCTGTCCGCCGTCCTTCACCTCAGCGACCGTGGCGATGCAGTTGGTGGTGCAGCTCGCGCAGCAAGCATCGGTGCTACCTCCGGTCCGCACCCGTCGTCGGGCCACGTGCTTGCAAGGAACCTGCAGGCTCCAGGGGCGATGATCGGCATTGAGTCGCGGAGGTACAGCTGAGATGGATCTTTCGTGGGCCAGCCTGCAGCCCGATAGCGACCCGGCGCTGGCTGAGTGGCTGGAGGTGCGAGGCCCGCACGGGGCTATGCAACATCACCAAGTGCTGCACCAAGGTCTGCCCGGCCGGGATTCAAGATCACCGACAACGCGATCATCCCGATGAAGGAGCGCTCAGCCGGACCCGCTGGGCCGGGTGCTGCGCACGTGGCGCCGCCGCGAGGACCACTCACCGGCACGGTGACCAACAACCTATGAGACTGAACCGAACTCCCGGCCCGCAGCCACAGGCCGGCCAACCGGGGTGCTCGACCGTGAAGGAGGACATGGCGATGCGGCTTGATTTCCACAAGGTGTTCCCCGGCGGTGTGCGGGCGATGGCCGAACTGGAGCGCGCGGTGCACTCGGCCGCACTTGAACCGGAGTTGCTGGAGTTGGTGCGCATCCGCGCCTCGCAGGTCAATGGCTGCACTTACTGCCTGGCCATGCACAACCGGGACGCCCGCGCCCGCGGCGAGCACCAGACACGGCTGGACACGGTCGCGGCCT
>JAICSB010000270.1 GCA_025937115.1 Pseudonocardiaceae bacterium
AGGCCGGCCAGGCCGCCGGCCAGCAGTCCGAGTAGCACCGCCAAAGCGAGCACGGTGGAGGCCGACAGTCTGGGTTTGGCGTGCGCCGGCTTACGGCCGGACGATCCTGCGGCCGGCGTAGGTGCGGGAGGGCTCGGTGACCCGGTGCCCAGCCCTGATGCCTGGGCCCGCAGCGCGGCCGACAACCGAGCGTGCACCTCGTCGGTCACGAGCTCTCCAGCATTCGCTGGAGAGCATCCAGAGCGCGGCTGGCGCTGGACTTTACGGTGCCCCGGCTGACTCCGGTGGCGGCGGCGATCTCCGCCTCGCTCATCCCTCCGTAGTAGCGCAGCACCAGGACCTCGCGCTGCCGGGGCGGCAGCTGACCCAGCGCGACGACCACCGCCTGATGCTCGGTGGTGAGCATCGCCAGCGACTCCGCGGAGCGCGCGTTGGCCTGGTGCGGGGGGACGTAGCCGCGAGCGGTCTTGCGGCGGCGCAGTATCGAACGGGAGCCGTTGACCACTGCGGTGCGCAGATAGCCCAACGCGGCCGCTTCGTCGCGCAACCCCGACCAGTGCCGGTGTAACCCGGTGAACGCTTCCTGCACGACGTCTTCGGCGGTGGGCGCCTCGTCGACCAGCAGGATCGCTAGCCGCACCAGCCGCATCCGGTGCTGGCGGTACAGATCCTCCAGGGTCAGCGGCGCATCAACAGGGCCGACCGATGGAGGTTCCGGTGGGGCGTCGAGCACCCGCAGGTGGCCGAGGGTCATCTCGACCGACTGCTGCACGGTCACGCGGTCCATCGGTTCGTCGGGGGCCACGGCGGAAACGTACTGCGGCCGCGTGGCGCCCGTCCGATCGCGTCTCGTCGGGCGGGTGGGCCATACTGCGGTCTGATCGCCGGCTGTGCCGGCCGCGAATCAGATGTGCAACCCGAAAGCCAGCACCGATCACCTGGAGGTCACCCGCAATGCCCATCGCGACGCCCGAGGTCTACAGCGAGATGCTGGACCGCGCGAAGGCTAACGAGTTCGCCTATCCGGCGATCAACGTGACCTCGTCGGAGACGCTGAATGCGGCGCTGCGTGGGTTCGCCGAGGCCGAGAGTGACGGCATCGTGCAGCTGTCCACCGGTGGCTCGGAGTTCGCCTCGGGCGGCAAGGTCAAGGACATGGTCACCGGGTCGGTGGCGATGGCCGAGTTCGCCCGGGTGGTGGCCGCGAAGTACCCGGTTAACGTGGTGCTGCACACCGACCACTGCCCGGAGAACAAGCTCGACACCTTCGTCCGGCCGCTGATCGCGATTTCCCAGGAGCGGGTGGCCCGGGGGGAGAACCCGCTGTTCCAGTCGCACATGTGGGACGGCTCGGCCACCGAGTTGCATCTCAACCTGGCCATCGCCGCGGAGCTGTTCGAAGCCTGCGCCAAGGCGAAGATCGTCCTCGAGGTGGAGATCGGTGTGGTGGGCGGCGAGGAGGACGGCGTCGCGAACGAGATCAACGAAAAGCTCTACACCACGGCCGGGGACTTCGAGCGCACCGTCGATGCCCTCGGTGGTGGCGAGCGGGGTCGCTACCTGCTGGCCGCGACGTTCGGCAATGTGCACGGGGTGTACAAACCGGGCAACGTGACGCTTCGCCCGGAGATCCTGCAGATGGGCCAGGAAGTGGCGGCCCGACGGCTGGGTCTGCCGGCCGGTTCCAAGCCGCTGGACCTGGTCTTCCATGGCGGGTCCGGCTCGCAACTGGCGGAGATCCACCAGTCGTTATCGTACGGAGTGGTCAAGATGAATGTCGACACCGACACCCAGTACGCCTTCACCCGCCCGATCGCCGACCACATGTTCGGTCATTACGCGGGGGTGCTCAAGGTTGACGGCGAGGTCGGCAACAAGAAGCTCTACGACCCGCGGTCCTATCTCAAGCGAGCCGAGCAGTCGATGGCCGGCCGGGTCACGCAGGCCTGCCAGGACCTCCGCAGCGCGGGCTGCACGCTTGCTCGTTAGGGCTCTTCAAGAGTCACCGGTACCCGGCACCACGGACCACGCCAGGATGGAGCGATGAACGTGCACGGCAACCTGCTGGGACCCAACCCGACGCTGCTGCCCGAGCAGCCCGACGCTGAAGCGGCCCTGGCCGCGGCGAACGATCCAGCCACAGTGGCCGCGGCCTATCCTGGCTTCTCCGCCGCGTGGGCGGCGCTCGCGCAGCGCGCGCTCGACGAGGGCGACGCCGTCGCCGGCTACGCCTTCGCCCGCACCGGCTATCACCGCGGGCTGGACCATCTGCGGCACGCCGGCTGGAAGGGTCACGGGCCGGTGCCGTGGTCACACGCCCCCAACCGGGGCTTTCTGCGCGCACTTGCCGCACTGGCCCGGGCGGCCGCCGAGATCGGCGAGGACCCCGAAGCCCGGCGGTGCCGGGACTTCCTCGACGAATGCGATCCCGCCGCGGCCGGGGTCCTCGGGCTGGAGTGACCGCGCGCCGACCAGCGATCAGGGCAACCGAGCCAGCTGCCAGTCCTCGGTGTGCCGGTACCAGGTCCACCGGTCGGTGGTGCGGTGGGCGACGCCGTCGCGCCAGACGTCGGTCGGCTGGCAACCCAGCTGAACGGCGCGGCCCGCGGCACACCTCACCCGGCGGCCCGGCAGCCCACGGCGCACCACCCGGACCATCAGCCCGAGCGCCCGGTCCGGAAGCACTTCCAACCGGGATGCTCGCCCGCGCAGCACGACCTCGGCGTCGCAGTAGGCCACCCCATCCAGGGGCCGCACCACGCCGAGTCCCACCAGCACGCCACCCGCGTCGTCACGCACCAAGGGCACCCGGTCCGGCACGCCGCTGACGGCGACCTCGGCGGCCGCTGACGGCGATGTCGGCAGACCCCACAGGCGGGCCACCTCCGACGACACCGAGACCGGCACGTAGCCCACCGGTACCGTTGCCAGGGCTTCGGTACGCAGCAGCCGCAGCAGCACCGCGGCCAGGTCTGCGTCGGTGCCGCAGATCACCAGCCGGCGACCATCCAAGCCGGCCAGCGTCTCCTCAAGGTCTTCTCGTCCGGGGCAGGTCGGCACGGCCGTCGGCGTCCCAGCACCAGGCCAGCGAGCAGACCCGCAGGTCAGCACCACAGCCCCAGCCATGTCCACCTCTGGAAAGGTCTACGCTTCGCTTCGGCGCGCCCGAACCGACCCCCCTGGAGTACCACATGCCGGCGATCGTCCTGATCGGCGCCCAGTGGGGCGACGAGGGCAAGGGCAAGGCCACCGACCTGCTCGGCGAGCGCGCCCAGTGGGTGGTGCGCTACCAGGGCGGCAACAACGCCGGCCATACCGTGGTGCTGCCCGATGGTCAGGATTTCGCGCTGCACCTCATCCCGTCGGGCATCCTCACCCCGGGCGTGACCAACGTCATCGGCAACGGTGTGGTGGTGGACCCCGGCGTGCTGCTCGACGAGCTGGCCGGCCTGGAAGCCCGCAACGTGGACACCGAGCGACTGCTGATCTCGGCCGATGCACACCTGATCATGCCCTACCACGTGGCGATGGACCGGGTCACCGAGCGGTATCTCGGCAAAGCCAAGATCGGGACCACCGGACGCGGCATCGGGCCTGCCTACCAGGACAAGGTGGCTCGGGTGGGGGTACGCGCCCAAGATCTATTGGACGAGAAGATTCTGCGGCAGAAGGTCGAGGCCGCGCTGGACTTCAAGAACCAGGTCCTGATCAAGGTCTACAACCGGCGTGCGCTGGACGCCGAGCAGGTGGTGGACACTGTGCTCGAGCAGGGCGGGCACTTCGCGCACCGGATCGTCGACACCCGACTGCTGCTGGATCAGGCGCTGCGCCGCGGCGAGATGGTGCTGCTGGAGGGCAGCCAGGGAACCTTGCTCGACGTCGACCACGGCACCTATCCGTTCGTCACGTCCTCGAACCCGACCGCCGGCGGCGCCTGCGCCGGGTCAGGAATCGGACCCACGAAGATCACCGCTGTGGTCGGGATCCTGAAGGCCTACACCACCCGGGTAGGCTCCGGACCGTTCCCCACTGAGCTGCACGACGCCATGGGTGAGCGGCTACGCAAGACCGGTGGGGAGATCGGAGTCACCACCGGGCGCTCCCGCCGGGTCGGCTGGTTCGACGCGGTGATCGGGCGCTACGCGGCCCGGGTGAATGGGATCACTGATTTCTTTTTGACCAAGCTCGACGTGCTGTCCGGTCTGGACACCGTGCCGGTTTGCGTGGCCTACGAGGTCGACGGCAGGCGCACCGAGGAGATGCCGATGACCCAGACGGACCTGCACCACGCGGTACCGGTGTATGAGGAGCTGCCCGGCTGGTGGGAGGACCTGTCGCACTGCCGCACCCTCGACGAGCTGCCCCCGAACGCCCGCGCCTACATATCCCGCCTGGAACAACTCTGTCAAGCCCGAATCTCCGCGATCGGGGTTGGACCCGGCCGAAACCAGACGATCGAGCATCGTGGACTCGGCCGATCACACTGATCCGGCCGGCCCCGACCGCTATCCGGCTCCGAATAGCGGCGCAGCGGGCGTCCGAAACCGCTATTCGGTTCCGAATGGCGCGGAGGGCGGCGCGGGCTAACGACTCAGGATGGCTTCTTCTAGGTCTAGGTCGTGCAGGGTGCGGGTGAGGATGTCGTCGTTGATGCGGCCGGTGTCGCGTAGGGACACCAGGGTCTCGCGTTCCGCCGCTAGCATTTCCAGGCGCAGCCGGCGGTAGATGACGCTGGGGGCTTCGCCGAGCTCGGTTTCTGGGCGGCCGAGCCGCTCCCAGACGCTGTTGCTGCGGTGCTCGGCTGCCTTGCGCAACCGGGTGGTCACCGACTCCGGGGCGCCGGCAGAGGCGTTCTCCAACCGCTCCAGGGCGGCCAGCGTCACCGCGTGCATCGCGTCGGCCTCAGCCAGCGCATCCTGGAAGGACTCACGGCCTTCGACGCCGAGGCGCCGGATCACCCAGGGCAGTGTGAGGCCGTGCAGTAGCAGGGTTGCGACGGTGACGCAGAACGCCAGGAAGACGATCTCGGATCGGCCCGGGAACGGGGCGCCGGAGTTGGTGACCCGCGGGATCGCCGACGCCGCGGCCAGGGTGACCACACCGCGCATCCCAGCCCAGGACAGCACTGCGGGAACCTGCCACCGCGGCGCTGGATCCCGGGCCCTGACCCGGCTGGACAGCAACCTGGGCAGGTAGGTCGCCGGGAACACCCACACCACTCTGGCCAGCACCGCCGTCCCA
>JAICSB010000536.1 GCA_025937115.1 Pseudonocardiaceae bacterium
AAACGTCCGGTTAGCCAGGTGCCATGTCGACGAAGCGGCTGTAGTGGCCCTGGAAGGCTACGGTGACGGTCGCGGTCGGGCCGTTGCGGTGCTTGGCGACGATCAGGTCCGCCTCGCCCGCCCGGGGCGATTCCTTCTCGTAGGCGTCCTCGCGGTGCAGGAGGATGACGACGTCCGCATCTTGTTCTATACTGTTGTGGATTTGCATTCCATTTGCTACGAAATTGTGGGTTTCGAGCACTGTTGCATCGTAAACAGGCTTGAATCCAACACTTTCGATCTGGGTAACGGAGTCCCAGTAGACGTCGTTGGTGGCCAGCATTTCAAGCTGAGCATCGTCCAACACCGCAGCGATGCGCCCAACTCGCAGCCTGCTGGGACAGATCTGGTCATTGAGGTCACCGCGGCTCGCAGTGCCAACGAGCACCTGCATACGATTCAGTGTCAGTCCACGCTCGGTCAGGACTTCACGTACTCGCCGCCAGACATCGCTTGGGATCGTGTCGAACCGGCCGACAGCCTTCATCTGTTCTAGACGAATCCGTGCCTCGGCTACTCGCAAACCGCGCGCCCCGTGAGCGCCGATTTCGTCGACGAATCGCCACTGCTCTTCGACACCTGCCACGTCCAGGGTCCACTGAGGGTAACCATAGGTGTTACCGACTGCGCGAAGTCGGGCTACTATGCCAAACCTAAGCAGCAGCATCTGCAACTGCCTGGCCATCTGCTCACTAGTGGTACCAAAGTAGATACGCACGTTGCCGGACTTTGCAACAGTCACGGAGCCATCGGTTGCCCAGAGGTGGCGAAGGAAGAGCGCCAGTTGGACCCTCGGTAGAGCGAACACTCCCTCGGGGATGAACTTCTCATGGCTCCGCAAGCCGAATATGCCCAACCCATCCAACCACTCCGCGATCGGGTTACGTCGGCAGCGCGCCAAGCGGAAGGGGGCAGGCAGACGCATTGAGGTACACCTGGCAGCATCGTGGTAGTCACGAACGGCCGTGATTCCGAAGTGCGCCGCTGCGGTGGCAACCGCCGACAGGTTCTCCTCATCGATGCTCGCGTATCGGATGGGCTGGCCTTTGACGAACGAGCCATCGCCCAGCAGGTGGGCCAGCAAGATGATCTCAGCCTCAGGCATCGGGCGTTCCATGAGGGGCCCTGGCGTGGTGCGCGGAATCGCTACGCGGGAGCCGACACCCAGTTCTCCTAGTGGCTGCCATCCGCCGTATGCGAGGAACGGGTGGTTGGCTGTCGCGTGCAACTCACGACCCGACGCGAGCTTGACTCGGAAGACTTCCTTCACCCCGCTGGAGAACGCGTGCGTCATCGTGCGCGGTACGAGCTTCAGCCGCTCGTCAACAGACCAGACTGGGATGTTCCGCTGGCCAGATGCCATCAGCTCGTCGAGCGTGACCTCCGCGCCGGTATCCGCTCGCAGGATGCGCGAGTCGCCGGTCAGGCAGCCGGATTCCCGCAAATCGGACAGCATGGGCTTCTTGTCTTGGCGTTGCTCGGGGCCTCGGTTTAGCTGGGAGAGGGCGACGACGGGGACTTCCAGTTCCTTGGCCAGCAGCTTGAGGGAGCGCGACATCTCGGAGACTTCCTGCTGGCGGCTTTCCACTCGCTTGGGCGAGGACATCAGCTGCAGGTAGTCGATGATCACCATCTTGAGGTCGTGGCGCTGCTTGAGCCTGCGGCACTTGGCGCGGATCTCCATCAGCGACATGTTCGGCGAGTCGTCGATGTACAGGGGCGCGTCCACGACTTCGCTCATCCGCTTGGCCAGCCGCCCCCAGTCATCGTCGCTGAGCTGCCCGGTTCGCATGAGGTTCATCGGCACCCGGGCCTCGGCGGCGAGCAGGCGCATGGTGATCTCGTTGCGCCCCATCTCCAGGCTGAACAAGACGGTCGGCAGCCCGTTGCGGATGGTCGCCGCCCGCGCGAAGTCGAGCGCCAGGGCCGAGTTGTGGGTGGGGATCATGGTGTGGCCCGCCAGGTACAGGTGGTCGTCGCTGTCGACCTGGACGCACCGCACGGGCCGCGGGAGCACCGGCCGCACGTCGACGATGTAGCGCCAGTCCCGGCTGCCCTCAGCCCGGGCGGCGGCACCGGGCGAGCCAGTCCGGGAAGGGGACGCCGCTAGCGCGGGCGTGATCGCCGGGGCGGCCAGCGGGGGCGGTACCGCGTGCAGCGTCCGCCGGTCGGGCGTTAGCAGCCGCAGGTCGGCGGCGATCTCGCCGGTGGTCACCACCCGCGGCGGCGCCAGCCAAGATGGCGTCCAGGTGAGCCACTGGTGTTCCTCGTCGGCGACGATGACCTCGCCGTCGGAGAACTCGACCTCATAGCAGGGGCGGCCGTGCATGACCTCGGTGGCGGCGACCACGCGGGTGGGCTTGCCGTCGGCGCCGAGCAGCTGATCGCCGGCCGCCACGGCGGCCATCGTGGTCCAGCCGGCGGGCGTCGGCAGCGGGGTGTCGAGGGCCAGGGCCTTGCCAACGGCCGGGCGCGCCGCGATGACCACCATCTGGCCGGGGTGCAGGCCGTTCGTGAGCGCGTCGAGGTCGACGAAGCCGGTCGGGACACCGGTCAGGCCGCCGCCGTGGGAGCCGATCGCCTCGATCTCGTCGAGGGCACCGGGCATGATCTCCGACAGCGACTGGTAGTCCTCGGCGATGCGCCGATCGGTGACCGCGTACACCTCGGCCTGCGCGCGGTCCACGAGGTCGTCGGCGTCCGCCTCGCCTGCGTATCCCATCTGGACGATCCGGGTGCCGGCCTCCACCAGCCGCCGCATGATGGCGCGCTCGCGGACGATGCGCGCGTAGTACCCGGCGTTCGCCGCGGTGGGGACGGAGGCGATGAG
>JAICSB010000032.1 GCA_025937115.1 Pseudonocardiaceae bacterium
CGCGGCACTGCGGAGTCGAACCCACCGGCGTCGCCGTCGGTGAGAACCAGGTAGGTCACCACGATCCCGGCGGCGGACCAGCACGCCACGGTGCCACCCACCCAAAAGTCAGCGTCATCAGGATGCGCAACAACGACCAGTGCACGCTCAACGCCGTCGTCCGCCAGAACCTTCAAGTGATCACTCCATCGAAAGGTCCGTCGTCACGCTCGCGGTCATGTCGCATTCTCCTGCCGAGCGTCGTTCGCTGGCTTCCAGCGCTTCGGCGACTGCTGGGAACTCGTTGAGCGCGGCGCTGAGTACCCGCGTCGCTGGCGGGTCCGGTTGGTGACGATGTCGCGGGGTATCGGCTCTCTTCTGGGGCGGCCAGGAACGTGCCACGCGGTGCCCGCGTTATTCTGCCCTCCGCGGGTGCCAAGCGTCGAGGACTGGACCGGAGGATCATGGAAGCAGTCACCATCGAGGAAATTGCTGATCTGCTCGTCAACATCGGCCTCGACGAAGGTTGCGACTATAACGACCAGACTATTCAGCCAGTTCTGGATACTGCATGGAGCGGTGCCGGTTATGGTGAATGGAATCCTGCTATCGGTTGCATAGTGGAGCTACTCAAGAAGAAGATAACCGATGACGAATTCACCACACTCCGACACCTCGTGGTACAGCGTATGACGTGCGAGGAGTAGTGTTGAGTGGCTCGATGTGGAAGCTGGTGATGAGTTCGCGCACGGTCGCCTCGTGCGCTGCCGCAGCACTTCATACAAGATGCTCACAGGTCCCGATGATGGACCGTGGCCGCACTGCCGTTTCACGTTCTGGTCAGCGGCGATGACGACCGGCCCGGCCGTGGTGCAGTTCGAGTATGGGTTCCCCTTCCGCCTGAAATGCCGCCGGATTGCTTCGCCCGCGTCGCCCTCGAACACCACGTTGTCCGGGACGACTACCGGGGCGCGGTCACCGAACTCTTAGCAGGCGGTAGATGCGCTGGACGAAGTTGAATGGATACCGCGGCACTAATCGCCCGGAGAGCAGTTCCCTGGTTCATCCCGAAAGACGGTAGCGTTGCCACCGTTCAGCGACATCGGCCAGTCGTTTCTTCCAGGGTTGCGGGTCAGCTTGTGCGATCTCGACCCACACCTTGGCACTCGCTGCAGCGACGGCGACGCCCGGCGTGTCATCTCTGAGCTGCACTCAGCTACCCAGCGGGTGGCGGCAGTCCACGCCTTCGGCAAGAGCATGGGTATCGCCGCGCCTCAGATCGGCATCGAACGCGCAGCGGCTATCGTGCGCCCGCCCGGCACCGCCGACATGATCACGCTCCTCAACCCGCGCATCATCGAAACCGGCGACGAGACCGACGAGCAGTACGAGGGATGTCTCAGCTTCTTCGACGTCCGCTGCCTCGTCAACCGCCCGCTCGTCATCCACGTCGAGCATCAGGACGTCAATGGCGACCGTCGCATCACCATCTTCGAGCGCGGCGTCGCGCGGCTTGTGGCACACGAGATCGACCACCTCCACGGGATCCTGTGCCGAGACCATCTCCCCCAAGCGCGCAACCCATTCCCGTTGAGCAGTACCGCGGTACCGGCACTGGCTGGGAGTACCATGGCGTACCGCGTGGAGAAGCTGCTGTCCCTGGCAGGGCACGGCGCTGCCCCTAGCCCAGCACCCTGCGTCGCTGCCGGGCCCGGTTGGTGACGATGTCGCGGGGTATCCGCTCGGGCAAGGTGTCGCCCACGCGCTCCATGACGAATTGCTCCGGCACCGACGTGAGACTCGTGCAACGCTGCTCGTCCGGCCCGAGAACACCATGGCTACCGCGCATACACCCGATGGGGGATGGCGACATCGAGCTATCCAGTGGGTCCGGGTTCGATATCGCTGGAGGCACGGGCTTGACCTAACACCACTTGTCGGAGCACCTCGAGCGCCTCCGCGGCAGTAGTGACGGTCGGTTCCACCGGCTGGTCGTCGAGGAACGCCACGACGAGCTCGCGGATCAACGCCGACGGTGCCGACCCGCGAGCCGCCGCTGCGAGCCGCAGCTGTTCCAGCCGATCCACGGGTATGCGAACCGAGTAGACTTGGCTCGGATCCGCTTCTCGCCGTGCCTTCCTGCGAGCACTGGGAGAGATCGTATCCTCCCGTTCCAGCTCCGCTTCCTCGGCGAGAGCGCGCAAGGTCTGGTTGAGGTCCGTGTCACTCATCGGGTTCCTCCCAGTAGATCCGTCGTTGTTGCCGTCCGGCAAGCCATGCAGTCACGACTAGCCAGCTTCCGGCGGGTGGTGCCGTAGCAGGCACCAGGTATACGACCAGGACCGCGCCGCGTGGGTCGCCGTCCGCCGCCGGGCACGATGACGACAGACCGATGACCCGAATCGACAGTCTGGTACGGCTCCTGCCGTCCTCCACCAGGGCCTCTGGGGTCGAGAGCGGCTTCGACCGCCCAGGACGGCTCGATGTCGACCTCGTGGGACGTACCCGTCCGCTGCTGCCGCGCGAGGTGCCGCTCTTGGTCCGGAAGCACCTCCACTGCCTCGATGGGCAGTTCGTCGTACGGAATGCCGTCGTATCCATCGGTGGTCGCCCCCATCCACCCAGAATGTACTACGCGTATGACAACCTTCGTACAACCGCAACCGAGCACGGCGTGGTGCGGGTCGTCGATCATGTGACGACCCGGTGTTCGGCCAGGCCCATGCTGGAGCTGCGCGGACGCCCTAGTACTGCGCGACGCGAGCAGGCAGCGCAACCGCGTATTCGACCTGATCGGGCTGGCTCGTGTACATCTGATCACCGGCGAGCCCGAGCGGGCCGCGGCACTGATTGGACAGGCGATGCCACTGGCGGGTGAGCGGATACCAGGGCGGGTGGCCGCAAGCTTGGCGATTTCTACCGGGATACTGCCCGATGGCCGCCGTGCCAGCGGTAGGCGACGCCCGGGAGCGGCTACGTCCTCTGCTCGCCGTTTGATCAACCGTCTGGCAGGCGACGAAGGGAGCGCCGTGACGCGCATCGGCATCACCGGCCACTCGAACCTCACCGTTGAGTCAGCTCGATGGGTGGCCACCGCACTGCGCGCCGAGCTGGCTGCACATGCCAGCGACGGCCTCGTGGGTGTCAGTTGTCTGGCCCGAGGTGCCGACCAGCTCTTCGCTCGGGCTGTGCTGGAGCTGGGCGGAACCCTGGAGGTGGTGAGGCCACGATGGTGCGCACCTTGCCGTTCGAGACCTCCAACCGTGATTCCTACCTCGCCCCCAGCGAACACGTGCTGTCCACCGTGGAGCTGATGGTGGCGGTGTGGGACGGCCAGCACGCCGCCGGCCATGGTGGCACCGGCGATGTAGTCGAGCGTGCCCGAGTGCTTGGCCTGCCGGTGACAGTGGTGTGGCCCACCGAAGCCGCACGCGAGTAGCAAGTAACGATTTCGGTGAGCTCCGGGGCTGTCATGCGGCAGACGAGCACGGTGCGCGACGGGTGCGGGCCGAACGGGTGACCTGCCTGCCTCGTCATCCGCATTCTGTCGGCCGCATGTGCCAAGGTGAGATCTGTGCAGGAAGGAGAGCGGCGTGCCGATCGATAAATACCATGATGCACTGCTGACTCCGAAGGAGACAGCGCGCTACCCCCTCGACTCTGAGCTACTGGTTGACGGACCAAGCGGCAGGTGAAGCGCTTGTGCATCGAGTCCCCCCTGCCCGGCGGGGTTGGCCGTCGGTACCATTCGTTGCCGTCATCGAGGCCTTCGTCTTGCGGTCCTTGCGTGATCTGGGCCTGTCCAAGAAGAAAATCCGCGACGCCGCAGCCGCAGTTCGACACGAGTTCAAGACTTCCTATGGCTTGGCGACACAGCGTATCGCGACCGATGGTATCGACATCTTCGTCAGCTACGCGGACGGCGATCTCGTACGAGCGCATGCCGGGCAGGCGCCAATTCGCGAAGTCATTGACGAGCATCTCCGATATATCGCCTGGGATGAGGTGGACGGCTCGCCCATGAGGCTCACCCTTCGGCAATGCCCGAACCTTGCCCCCGTGGTCATCGATCCACGATTCGGTTGGGGGGCGCCGGTCATCACGACCAACAATGTTCAGGTCGACATGGTCGTCAAGCTGTGGCGTGCTGGCGGAGTCACTCGATGCGGTAGCGGAAGAGTACGGGCTTACCCGAGATGTCGCCGAAGCCATCTGCCGCGTCGCAGCCTGAGTTCTTCGTCGACCGGTCCCTCGGTCCCTCTACGGCAGGTTACCTGCGAAAGCTACGTTGGATCGTGTATCTTCTTAATGATCACTTCGATCACGACGCGCAGTTCGTGGCGGACCGGATGCACCCCTAATGGACGTGCTGATCATGCCATTACCGCTCTAGCTGATCAGGAGAAACGGTAGCGCCGCCACTGTTCAGCGGCATCGGCCAGTCGTTTTTTCCAGGGTTGCGGGTCAGCTTGCGCGATCTCGACCCATACCTTGGCACTCGCCGCGGCGAAGGCGTCGATGTTTTTTTCGGTCGTCGTGCCCCACGAAGGAGCTTGCCGCGCCCACGCCTCCGCTTCGTGGGGGGTGTGGCCTGCTGCCATCAACCTGAGGATGAAGCAAGCCGGGTCGATCCAAGCAGCTCCACGCGTTGGCCACGCCCAGTCGATAACCCGTGCGGTATCGTTGATCAGGACGTTGAGCGGGTTGAAGTCGGTGTGCAGAAGAGTATCGCCTCGCAGAGCAGATGTGTCGTCCATATAAGGGGACCAGCGCTGTTCGGCCCGTTTCAACGGTAACTGCGGGCATGTTATTTCGCCGATCAGTAGGATTGCTGCGACAACCTTGGGAAGATCGTCCGACCCTGGTGAGTAATCAGGGTGCCGACCTTCGATGTGTTCGAATGCCAGGACGTCCCATCCCTCGGTCTCAATGTGCCATAGTAGTCGAGGCGAGACCTGGGCGACATACGGGTTGATCATTGCTTCCATCTGCTGCGTCCAGACTCGCGGATTGTCACTGCGCAGACCCTTGATGAAGATTTTATCGGTAGATGTGTGCAGTATCGCAGTAATCTCGGAGTTGAGACCTTCCGAGACTGTCTGCGCGCGCAGCACGTGACCGGTCTTTGTCCGAATGGCACTGCGGATGCCTTCGGAAAGTTCTTCCCAGTGGGTATGCGGGATCCGCATAGATCTTCCCCGTTCATGCTGGGCGAAGGGCCGCCTTACCCCAAAGTATGGGGACGCGACGGCCCTTCGTCGGTGCTGCTCAGTACGGCTGGTCGTCGCCAGCATTGCAGCTGCACTTGGACGACTCGACGAGTGCATCCAAGTCCTCGACGAAAACGATCTCGCCGGTCTCGACGTGCCGCGGCGCGATCTCTACCGGGACGGATGCCATGCTCACCACCTCCCTTCTCAGTGTTGGCAATACGTGGACAGTGGTGCCTTCGCCTTGCGGTAGAGCGTCACGAGCGGCATGCACGTCCCGCAGGTGCCGCTCAGAGTGCAGCCGGTGCAGCCACCCTGACGAAGCAGCAGGGAGTCGGCGATCGCGCCGATGCGGCGCAGTCCCTCAACCCCTTCCTCCATCAGCGGGATCTGGGGATCCCGTCCTACCTTGCAGATGCTGGCCAGGCCGTGCGGGTCTACATGAAAGAACGTGTGGCCCGCGTTGCAGCCGGTGAACGGCTTGCGCGGGCGCAAGTGCTGGACGGACTGGGCGGGCAGGCTTTCCGGACCTCCGTAGATCGTCGGCGCCATGTTGGAGAAGACGTGGTGCGGCAGGCCGTAGCTTTCAGCCAGGGTGACCATCTGATCGACCTCGTGCGCGTTGTGCCGCGCGACGATCAGATTGAGGGTGATCGGAAGTTTGGCCTCGTGCGCGGCAGCCAGACCCTTGGCGAACGCCGCGAACGATCCGCGTCGCCGGGTGAGACCGTCGTAACTTTCAGCGGTGGCGCCGTACACGCTGAGGGTTAGGCGATATGGCCGGAGCGTGGTGAGAAGCTCGAGGATCTTCGTGCTCGACAGGCGTGAACCGTTCGACGAGATGCTGATCATCAGGCCGAGTTCGTACGCCAATTGGTAGACCTCGGAGAAGAGCCTGTCAATCAACGGTTCGCCGCCCGTGAGTTGGACCCAGAGCACCCCCGCCTGGCTCATGATGTGGAGCAACCGTTCCCGCTCCGGCCACGAGAGCCCGGAGAATGTCTTCAGGCCGAGGTAGCAGTGTTCGCAGTTTCTCTAGGGTCTCCAGAGTTGTCGGGTCGAGTCCACTTTGGAGACTGTAGTGACGGATGCTCTGGGGCACTGGACGGTGGAGTTCTACGACTTCACCTCGGTGCTTCCGCAGGTCGATGTTGAGGAGCTTGCCGGGTTCGGGGATGTACACGAGCGGGCAGCGCGGAACGGTGCACGGCACGGGACACCGATCGTGCTGGAGCCGTCTGGCCACGCGGATCCGAGGATCAACCTGTTCTTCCGGACCGGGACGATGGCCGGTCGGAGTCCGTCGACGTGGCGACGGTATGCCTACGCACTGGTGGTGTGGTTGGAGTTTCTGCGGGTGTTCGGCCGTTCCTGGGACGAGGCGACTCCCCGGGATGTGGAAGCGTTCAAGGACTGGCGGCTGACTGATCTCCGCAACGGTGAACGAGTACAGCCGACGAGTTTCGACACCGATCGTGCGGCGTTGAACGCCTTCTACGGCTGGGCCGCTGCTCGGTATGCGGTGCGCAATCCGGTTCCCAGCGTGTCTCGGCCGGATACCAGGCGCGTGTATGGCAGCGACGTCGGCCTCAGCCGAAGACGAGGATCACGTGATCCCCTCCGCCCGGCAGGGTCGAGTCGCCGGCAGGTGAAGTGGATGCTGCGTCAGGCGTTCGAGCAGTGGCGCGACATCGGGTTGTGCGGCTATGGGTTCGATGGACTACGCCGTCCTGGTTGGCGCGGGGCGAATGAGGACCGGGACGCGGCGTTCGTCGACGGATTGTTCGGCACCGGTCTGCGGTTGCGGGAGTGGGCGAGTGTGCTGGACGTCGAACTGCCGGTGCTGGGCACGGAGCGCTTCCCGAAAGCGTGGTTGTCGGCGGCGTGTATCAAGGGCGGCAGGGACGGCCGGTTCTACCGGGTTCCGCGTGGTGTTCTGCGTGCGGTTGCTGCTTACGCTGACCCGCTGGAGGGTTCGCGGGTCGAGGCGATCCGCCGGGCCCAACGCCAGGGCCGCTACGAGCGGCTGTCCGGGCTGCGGACCGTCACCGGTTACAACGCTCGGGCCCGCACCCTGCAGGTTGCGGCCGCGAACGGGACAACCACCATCTCAGTGGACGTCATCGGCCCGGATGAACGGCGCCTGCTGTTCCGCCGCACCCCACAGGGACTGGAGCCGCTGGCGTTGTGGCTGGTGCCCGGCGGGTTGCCGAAGAAGGCGCACGGCTGGGAGGACACCTTCCAAGCGGCCAACCAACGGATCTCGGGTCTTTGGACAGCGTCGGGCGGCCGGGCAGAGGAGTGTCCTTTGTGGGCGCGCCCGCACATGTGTCGGCACTCTTTCGCGCTGAAGTGGTTCTCCATCCTGTCCGTGGTCTGGAAGCACCGCGTCGACGGCTTCGACGGCGAGGAGATGAAGGACCTGCGGGAGCAGTTCGGCGACATCTGGTACCAGCTCGCGGCACTGCTTGGTCACCGGGACCCGATGACCGCGAAGGACATCTATCTGGAACCGTTCTCCACATTGGAGATCGACTACTTGATGTCGCTGTTGGATGAGGACGAGACCACAGCAGTGGACGCCCTGATGGGGACGCTTGCCGCCGGCAGCGGTCGCACCTTGATCAGCGTGACCTCGCCAGCGTCCTCGACGGGAGCGATCGAGGGCGGTCAGGCCTGGTGAGCACGCGATCCCGTGGCGGGCGGCGCGCTGCTCAGCCCACCCTGGCATGGCAACCGCCGCAGCGTCTGCTCGCCGATGGCACGTCGGTGCGGTTCATCGAGGAAACCGGAGGACAGGAGAAGGTCTTCGACTTCACAACCATCAAGGCGGAACCGGACTTGCGACAGTGGCTCGCGCGTGTCCTAGCGCGCAGGGTCAGCGCCCGATCGGCGACCAAGAAGACCACGACCGTCGAAGCCCACTTCGGGATCCTGCGCCTGTTCGCCGCCAGCCTCGCCGCGGCGGATCGGCCGGTGCGCACACCAGCCGATCTGCGAGACGGCCACGTCACTGCGTTTTGTGAACGTCACGCTGGCTTGAAGTCGCAAGGCAGCTACATCGATCATCTCCGCAGCCTGCTACGCGATGATCCCGAGATCCCCGCCGAGTTCCGCGCTGCCCTGATCCGGGCTCGAGTCTCACGTGAGCCAGAACTCCAGACGCCCAAGGACCCGGGCTACTCGGACGCCGACTGGCAACTGATCACGACGGCACTGCGCAGGGACGTACGCCTGGCCCGCGACCGGATCCGTGTCGGCCGAGACCTCCTGCGCCGGTTCCGCGCCGGACAACTCGCCGATAAGAACGACACCCATGTCGCTGAGCTGCTGGATGTCTTCGACCGAACGGGTGAGCTCCCCCGAGGGGCAGATGGTGAGGCGACTGGCCGGGTGAGCAGGGCCGGAGGCGTTGGGGGACTCGAGTCGCGACTGTGTTTGACCTTGCGGGAGATGACCGCGTTCGCGCTGCTGCTCACCGCTGTGACCGGGGAGAACTTCGGCACGGTGGCCGCCTGGCCGGCGGTGTCCTACCGACCGGATGGCGCGAGAGGTGAGGGCCCGGGCATCGCGCTGCTTGAGGCGGTCAAGCCGCGTCGCGGTCCGGAGCGTGAGCACATGATCACCCCGTTGGAGGATTTGCCACCCAGCCTGGCCGAGATCCTGTCCCCGCCGACCGAGGAAGACCGCCTGTTCCGGTCACCGCTGAGGGTCTACCAGCTGCTGCTCGAACTCACCGAGGTCACCCGGCGGCACGGCGGCCACACGAACGCGTTCAGCGCCTACGCGCTGACTCGGGGCCCACTGGGCACGAGCCACTGGATCAGCACGGTCGGCCCGCATCACGTGGTGCGCTGGGCCAGGTCCCACGGCTTCCCCAACGCCGAGTCCTCGGCAGCGGGCAAGCCTGCGGTGGACGTACGCCGGATCCGGCAGACCGTGATCGAGCGGCGGCGGCGACCCATCGCCCATACCCGCCAGACGATGAACGACCACTACCTTCTGCCAAGCCCGGGTGTCCATCAGGACAGCCAGCAGGTCATTGCCTCCGCGCTGCGCGAGGAGGTCACCAAAGCCCGCCAGCGACACGCAATGCCGGTTCTTACCTCGTCGTTCGTGGCCGGAGCCGAGAAAGACCCAGTCGGTGCGGCAGCCGTGGCGGGGCTGGAGCCGGAAGTCCTGGCGCGACTGCTGGCGCGGGAGCAGGACACCGCGCTGGCCTCGTGCACCGACCACCTGGCCGGTCCGCATGCCACTCCAGGGACCCCTTGCCCAGCATCGTTCTTGGACTGCCTTGACTGCGAGAACGCCCGCGCGCTGCCCCATCAGCTACCGGTCCAGATCGCCGCGGCCGACCGCATCGCTGCATTGCGGCTACACATCGACCCGTGATTTGGCGTGCTCGCCACGAACCACGGCTGCGGCAACTCGACGACATCCTCAACGCCTATCCACCCGCCGAGCGCGAGCATGCCCGCCGGGCACTCACCGACCGGCAGCAGCAGATGGTCGACGAACTCCTGAAGGGCCGGTGGGATCTGCGATGACGGCGACAGCCGTTAAGTGGCAGGACCGCGACAGCCCTGGCGACGGTTGGCCCGGTGACGACATCCTCATCCTGCGCGGCCGCATCGTCCGCCCCGGCACACCGACCGGCCGGCTGTCTCGGTTCAGCGACGACGTCTTGATCCTGCACCTGCTCATCCAGACGCCCACCACGCGGTCAACAGCCTGCACTGGCGGAAGTGGCCACAGCACCTGGTCAGGCCGTTTAAGACCGTTGGCCTGGCCATGTTGGACCAGCCCTGTCCCGAAGCGGAGGCGATCGCGACCGGTTGCGACCGGCTGGGCATCGATACCGTTGGGATCAAGTTGCGGGACTTGCGGGTCTTCTCCGAATGGATGCGCGATCGAGGTCTGTGGCGGCTGTGTGAGGTCACAGACCGAGAGCTGGACGCCTATCTCGCCCACGTCCTGGCACTGGCGAAGTCTCCTGGGCGCAAGGCTTCCTTGCTCGCGGCGGTGCGGACCGCGTGGGTCTTCCGGGAGCATCTGCCGCCAGAGTGCCGGTTTGCCGCGGTCCGACCGTGGGGCGGAGCCAGTGCGCACAGCTTGGCCGGGAAGACGCCACCGAGCCGGGAGAACAAGACACCTCGCATCGCGCCGGCGACGATGGAATCCCTGCTCGCGTGGTCGCTTCGGATGCTGGACGTGATGGGCCCAGATATCCGTGACGCTTGGACCGAGTACAAGCGCCTGGGCCCCAGTCAGCTCCCACCACAATTCGGAGCGATCACGGGGCGGATCGACGGGCGCCCGTGGCAGGACCACCCGATCACCATCAGCCAACTGTTCGACCTGGTCCGATTCCTTGCCGCAGCATGTTTTGTGATCGTCTGTTACCTCAGTGGGGCCAGGCCAGGCGAAGCTCTCAACCTTCGCCGCGAGTGCCGCCACGAGGACACCGAGACCGGTCAACTGCTGGTCACCGGCCAGCGCGGCAAAGGTCACGGCCGCCAACCAATAGCGAGGGAGCCAGACGAGCTTCACCGCCCGTGGGTCGTCGTGGAACCGGTCCACACCGCGATCGGCATGCTGGAGAGCCTGTCCACGTCGCCGTTCCTGTTTCCCGCCAGTCTCGTCCATGCCCAAGACCGACGACCAGCCAATGACCACGCCCGCGTGTCCCGCTACATGACACGCGACCTCGAACAGTTCACCGCCTGGGTCAACTCGACGTTCATCAACGCTGACGGCAAGCCCGCGATCCCACCGGACCCGAGCAAGCACATCCACCCCTCCCGGTTCCGCCGGACCCTGGCCTACTTCGTCGTCCGCAAACCCCGCGGCCTGATCGCCGCCGCACTTCAATACGGCCACACCAGCACGAAAGTGACTCTGTCGTACGTCGGAAGCGCGGACAACGGATGGATGGAAGACCTCGCCGTCGAGCGACTCGAACAGGTGCTGGAGCAGACCGACCGCGACTGGTCGTCACTCACCGGCGGCGAGCATGTCAGCGGACCATCGGCCGAGGAATACAAGGCCCGCGTCAGTCGCGCTACACGGTTCACCGGAAGGATCATCAACCGGGTCCGTAACGTCGAGCGTTTCATGGCCCAGGCTCGACCCGAGCATCCACCACGGCGAGGGCATGACCTGCGTCTGGCGGGCCGAGACAGCGGCCTGCCGAAAAATCAAACTGGAGCTGGGGCTGCCCGCCGACGATGCTCCTGACGAGTCGGAGTGCCGCTCGAACTGCCAGAACCTCGCCTACACCGACCGGGACATCGACCAGATCCGCCAACGGCTCGCCCTGCTCGATCTTGGCGCCGCCGATCCACTGGCACCCCGTCCACTGCGAGACCGCGCCGCCGCCCAGGCCGCCCAGGCACGCCAGGTTGTCCAACGACACCAACAATCCCGCAGGCCCGATCCCGCCGAGGCGCGAGGAACAACCGGATGAGCCGCACCCCACGCGACCGCGACGCCGAGCAGACAGCCATCCGGGCCGCGGCAGACCGGCTCCTGACCGGCATTCCGTTGCATTCCACAACCGGCACGCTCACCAGCACCGAACTCATCACCGAGTCCGGCCTACGCCGCGACGTGGTCTACGAACACCGCGACCTCGTCGATGAGTTCAAAGCCCGAGCGAAGGCCCAGAACACCACTCCGCTCGCGATGCAACACCTCGTCGATGACCACACCACCACGAAGAAGGAACTGGCCAGCGTCAAGGAAGCGCTCACCAAGGAACGGACCACGAACTCGGTCCTCCGCCGGGTCATCGCCGAACTCTCCCTGGAACTGGAGCAAGCCAGGGAGGAACTCGCCCAAGGCCATCAAGTCACCCGACTACCCACCCGGTCACGGTCGTAAGTCCCGGGCGCCTCACACACAGATATTGCTGGGCTTTTTCTGGGCATTGTGCTTCACTGCTGGTATGCCCAGGAAAAGCCCAGCAGAGGGTGAGGTGGTCGCGGCGGTGCGGCGGCTCCTGCGGCGTGGGCTGCCGGTCACCCCGGCCAGCACGGACGCGGTCTTGCTGGAGCTGCGCGGGATCGTCGCCAGGGCAGTGGATCCGGCGGATGAGGCCAGCCGCACGGCCGCGCTGGACGGCACGCTGCGCGGGCTGTTGGCGCGATTCCCGGACGCCCGCTACGCCTCGGCGGCGCGGGCGTTGTTCGGGCTGCCGCCGGCCGAGCCAGGACAGAACCTGACCGTTCGCCGCGAGTTCGCGGCTGAACAGTCCGGGCACGAGGTCCACCACTTCCGCAAGCGGGTCGAGCCCAAACTGGTCGAGAAGATCGCCTGGGAGCTGCTGGCCGACGCCGACCGGTTCACCCGCTCGCCGAGGATCGCGCCCCGGCTGGCACCGGCCGCCGGGCGGCAGCCGATCCTGGCGGACCCGTTCGCCTGGGAGGTCGCTGAGAACGAGGAGCAGTTGTCCCGGTTGTGGTCGGCGATCTACGCCGCCCGCGCCGAACTGCTCGCCGTCGAGCGGCTGATCAGCCTGCGCGCCGACCGAATGGACATTGTCCGCATGGCCGTCACCGCCGCCTGGCGGTGGGCGGCTGTCCGCGCCGAGGCGATCAACTACACCACCGCGTTCGCCCCCGAGCCGCAAACCTCGGTGGACGAGCTGGTCGCCTTGGCTGGATGGACCCCGGCTCTGACGGCTGCGCAGGCGTCCCGGCTGACCGAGGCCGCTACCGGCGGAGCCAGCCGGGAACAGTTCGTCGCCGCCCTGCACGGCGAAACCGGGCTGGGCAACGTCTGGACCGAGGGCTTCCTGGCCCGCACCCCATCCCCGGAGAACACCTCCGAGAAGAACGGACAGTTGTCGTGACCAGCACCAAGAAGAACGGACAGTTGTCGTGACGAGCACCAATCCCGCTCTGGCCGCCGCGCTGGAGGCGACGGCGACCGGCGATCCGCGCCGTTACGTCATCACTGGCGGCCCGTCCTCGGGCAAGGACGACCTGATCGAGGCGGTGCACGCCGCCGGGATTCCGTGCAT
Organism: Pseudonocardiaceae bacterium; assembly: GCA_025937115.1. Next base: position 13,213 of record JAICSB010000032.1, read on the forward strand.
GGTCGACGAGCCCGGTCGGGAGATTTATCGCAAGCACCGCGAACGGCTCGGCCGCCATCTGCGCAAGGAGGACCGCCGCGAGTACTCCCTGGAGGTGCTGGAGGCGTTCATCACCGAATACACCGCGCACACCAACGGGATTCGCTTCTACAACCGGGGCATCCCGGACGGCTACGGCTGGGAGGGGTTCTTCGGCCTCAAGCCGACGCCGCAGCTGGAGGAGGCCACCCGACGCTATCGCTACGACGCGATCTTCGTGCTCGATCCGCTGGACACCTTCGAGGACCCCGACGACATCGTTTGGGCCAAGGACCGCGAGATCCGCCGCGTCCACGAACTGATCGTGCAGGGCTACTACGACGCCGGCTACGAACCGGTGTTCGTCGCCCCCGACTCGGCGAGCGCTCGGCTGGACTTCATCTGCGCCAACCTCCGCCTGCCCAAACCCAGCCGAGGAGCGTGACCTGAGTTGAGCCGCACCGGGAAACCGTCGCTGCTGCTGTCACCCAACAGCATCCTGGCCAACGCACTGCTGCGCTCGATCGACATCCTGCGTCCCCGCGTCCTTGCCACCCGGCCGTCCCGGATCGAGTTCGTGGTCGGCACCCAGATCAACGGCGCCCCGCACCTGGGAACGAACCTGGTCCAAACCGCGGCGTTCCTGCTCGCCAAGACCGCTCGCCGGGAATTCTCCATCGACACCCGTGTCCGGTTCGGTGCACTGGACAACGCCCCCTACGACGTCGTGCTCGACCCCGAGACGCACACCGCCTACCAGCAGACCTACTACCACGCGCTGGGCAAAGACCACATCGCCGAGCTGATCGACGGCTACTACCGAGCCTTCTTCAACTCCCTGTCCGAGGCCACCGACACCGACTACGAGGTGGAGACCTACACCGACCAGCAAGCCACACCCCGCTTCCGGGCCGAGTTCCTGCGCACCCTGGAACGCCTGGAAGACATCCGCTGGTGGATGGCCCCCTCCCACGGTGTCGTCCACGTCCGCGTCCCCTGCCCCGCCTGCGGCTGGGCCGAGAAACGCGCCGACCGCACCAAGCTCGCCCACCTCGACGAGGACGGCGCCACCTTCACCGCGGTCTGCTTCGACCACGGCCCCTACGAAGCGCACATCGACCCCGAAGCCGACCAGCCCTACCTTGACCTCGCCACCCTCTATCGCAACCTGGTCAAGGAACGCGCACTCGGCCGCCACGGCGACACGCTGCACGTGATGATGAAGGGCGGTGACTGGGCCTTCGGCTGCCAACTCGTCGACGGCGCCCTAGGCGCGCTAGGCACCCCGCCGCTGCACATGCCGATCCGGATCTTCACACCCCAGGTGCTCGCCCCGACCGGGGCCAAGCTATCCAAGTCGCTGCTGCGCGAGCAGGGCAAGGACGTCCTGCCCGCCGACGTTGAGCCCTGGATGCTCGACACCACCGCCTGGCCCGGCACCGTCGACGACTACGTCGACGCCTTGGTCTGGCTGGTCAGCGAACTGCTGACCGACCCCAAACACTTCTTCCGCTCGTTCACCGTCAAGGAACTTGGCCGCCTCATGACCGCACGCCCCACCGAACCCGTCGTCCGCGCCCACGAGATGGGTATCTACAAGCGCTACTTCGACCTCATCGCCACCGGCCGTAAGACCACCGAGATCCGCGTCAACGACTCCAGCCGCAAGAAGATCAAGGAAGGCTCTCTGATCCGGTTCCGCTGCCAAAGCGACCAGGTCCTCACCCGCGTCACCCGCGTCGCGCGCTACGCCAACTTCGACGACATGTTCGCCCACGAATCCGTCGCTTCGGTCAACCCGCTGGCCACCCGCGAAGAGCAACTCGCGAACATCCGCCAGATCTATCCACCCGAACGCGAAGCCCTCGGCGTCGTAGCCATCGGCATCGAACTCCTCGAACCACCCCGGACACCGTGAACGATCTCCAAGAGCGATGTTGGGTGCTTCGATCCGACAACACTGATCCCGACACCGGACTTGCCTA
>JAICSB010000088.1 GCA_025937115.1 Pseudonocardiaceae bacterium
GAACAGCGGCTTCATGGGCAGCCGAGCCATCCGGGACGCGTGTGAGCTCGGCGCCGGCCGGTGTCATCCGGGCGCGATAAGGAGGATGAAACCTGCGGGTTGGGCGGCGAGCCGAGGTGTGGGCGTCGCCGCGCGCGGCGCTCCAGCAAGCACAGAATCAGCCAGAGGCGTGTCGGTGGCACGGGTCTGTTGGCTCCAGGCCAGAGTGTGCAGCAGGTTCAGGGTGGTCGCGAACTCCGCCGCTGAGTTGGCGAAGGACGTCAGTTCCCGTCTGGCTGGATCCCATGCCAGCGTGGGGGCTTCCTCGGAGTCACCACGGTCGCGGATGATCCACCGCTGGTGATGCCGGTTCGCGTCCGCCACGAATTCGACCGAGGTACCCAGAACCGCTTCGAACTCGGCCTTCTCCGCCCACAACAAGCCCAGCATGGCCCGCGCCTCCGCGCGCCCGACGAACTCCAGCCCGAACGGGACTGCTGCCACCACCCCGACCAGCGACACGGCCCGAAGTTAACTGGAAGCAGCGCGCTGAACAACGTTGGACCCCGCCGCCGATCTGCCCGGCGGCGTAGCGCAGTTCGACCTGGACGGGTTGGCCGATGCCTCGTTTGGCTGTCAGGACGCCGTGCGCTGCACCCTGGCCGGATGCTGGTCTAGGTGTCGAGCAGGGCCGGGAGTGCGCGCGACAAGCCACCCAAGATCAACACGGAGACTGATCTACGGATCGAGGCTAAACTGGCCATGAACAATCTCGCGCTCAGGAAGCGGTGGTGGAGTTGGCAAGAACGGGTGTTCGATCCGGGAGACCCGGGGGAGCTGGACTGTTCAATGTCGTCAGTGTCGTAATCCTCGTCGTTGGTGTGCTCGTGATCGGTATAGCGGCTGCCCTGCTCGCCCGGACGCTGGCTGCGGCGCAGAGCATCGACAAGAAGGCGCAGACTATCGCGGAAAACGCTAGCAAGATCAACGTCTCGACCAACTCGGTCGTCGAGTTGAACCGGACCAATGAGCTTGCATCTTCGATCTTATCGAGTGCGAAGCCGCTGCAGGGCCTGCTCAACACGGCCGACAGCACCGCCCGGGACATCGCTGGCTTGGCGAAGTCGATCAATACGACTGCGGGAACTATCAAAGACACCGCAGGTACGATCAACGGAACGGCTGGCACGATCAACAACGCTGCTACCGGCATCAACAGCAATGTCGGGACGATCAGCGGCACCACGCGGGGCATCGGATCACCGGATTAGAGACACGACGCACACGTTGACCTTCTGCCCCTAGAAGCAACTCTGCGTGCGCCGCATGAGGCGGCCTGGGCGATGACCGCCCACAGACGCCGGCTACCTCGCTGGTGTGCGCTGCGTTTGGCCACCGTTGAGCAGTCGTCACTCACTGTCTCCAATGGTTCTCGAAAAAAATGCCGACCGGTCGCACGCGACGCCGCCTCCCCGTGTATCGAGAGGTCACCATTCGGTACCCAGCGGTGGTGACCGCCCGAAGCTGAATGGATTCGCCTTCAGCTAATGTCTACCCTTCACGAAGGGACGCTTGTCCGAGCCGTCCACATTGTTTCTATCCCGCACGAAATCGCGCATTGCTTCGTCAAATTCCGGAACACCACCACGATTACAGTCCACGATGATCCCCATGCGCTGAGCCATGGGCCACACGGGTAAATCTGGATTGAATACAACATTTCTGTTACGAGCTGCTTGCACTAGGAGTACAAAGCCGTCGTAATCGTCGTCTTCGATTGTCTGTAGAGCTCGCAGAACAGCAGCTTTATCGATCTTCTTACGCATCACCAGCCACCACCCCTCATGTCTGAATGTGTCATCGTCGAGCAACGTTGTCGGTAGGGATTGATGTTACAGCAAAACTAAATCAAACATGGCGTTACCGGCGTTGCAGGCGACGCCAACCTGCGCCGCTTGGGGACCGTACGCGCGGCGCGGCTACTTCGGTCTCACGGCGGCGCGGGGTGGTCCGGTCGGCAGCGAGGGCAGTAATAGGTGCTCCTGGCGTAGACGTCAGCTCTCTGTACCGAGCGGATCACTCGCTCCCCGCAGCGGCGACACGGTCTGCCCGCCCGTTCGTACACCCAGTGCTGCTTGCCGCGGGCCAGCTCCCCCGTGGTGGACTGCTCAGGACGGTCGGCGTTCGCCAGGAGAAGCCGCCGAGCTAGCGCCACCACGGCGTCGGCGTCGACCTCGCGGACCGGCATCCAGGGTGGCACCCCCAACAGGAAGCACATCTCCGTCTTGTACAGGTTTCCGATGCCAATCACCACTGAGTTAGTACACCCTATCTGACGTGCGAGAACACCACAACGCTGGTCAAGAGTCGCTCCCGGCGCCGCGTTGGACGAGGTCCTCGAGCCGACGAACCCGCTGTTCCAGCGACGGTTCCGCGCTGCGGCGTTCCTCGATCCAACGGCGGATCAGCTGGGTCGGTTTGGTGTGCTCGGTACGGGCCTGCGCACGTACCCAGTCCAGTAACGACTTCGGCAACCGCAGCGACAACGACACCATCGGATCCGGATCCATCGGCTCGTCGACCAGCGCAGCCCGCTCAAGCTCTTCGCTGGTGTCGTGGGTGTCGTAGTACTCGGCGAGTCGTTGTAGCTTCGTCGGTTCGGTCATGCGTTACCTTCCCTTCGGCCGGAAGGCGCGGCGCTCGGTGTCGGTCATATCGCGGGCGGTGGCCACATACCAGCGGCCGTCCACGGCTTCGGCCAGGACGACCAGCAGCGCCCGCCCGTCCTCGGTGGCGCGCAGTACAGGAGGGTGGAGTCCTCACGGCCACGGGCCTCGTACCGAGGCCTGCTGTTGACGGCCTGCTCGACCTCTTCCGGCATAACGCCGTGCCGGGCGATATGCGCCTCGGACTCCGACGTCCACCGGATCTCCCGCACCATGCCAGCGTACCCCACTGTAGGACAATGGGGTACGAACATGGGTTGACACGAGCGAACGACCAGTGGAGTTGGCCGCGCAGCCCTACCGCGACGGGTGTAGTCCCGGCTGGCAACAGGGACAGTAATAGGCGGGCCCTGCGTAAACGCCGTCTCCTTGTACCGCGCGGATCACTCGCTCTCCGCAGCGGCGGCACGGTCTGCCGCCCCGCCCGTACACCCAGTGCAGCTTCCCGCGCGCCAGCTCCGCGGTGGTCGACTGCTCGGGGCGCTCGGCGTTGGCCAGCAGCAGCCGACGAGCCAGCGCCACCACCGCGACGGGATCGACGTCGCGGAGCGGGGTCCAGGGCGAGACGCCCAGCAGGAAGCACATCTCCGTCTTATATAGATTCCCAATACCGATAAACGATTAATTAGTACACACTATCTGACGTGCGTGAACACCGCGAACGTTGACCGAAGCAACCCGCCCAACAACCATCTTGGGGCGGTTCTGGGCCGCCTACCGCTGCGCCCGAGCTCACAGTCCGTCAAGTCACACCCCTTGTGGGGATTTCCGCTAGTCAGACTTCTGCGTCGCTGGTACCGCTCCCAAGGGCACTGTTGCGTCGGCGGATCATCGCGAGCGGGCAGGCTGGGTTGATGCGCCCTCGCCCTGCCCGAGTGTCTGCGCCGAGGTCTGGCTTCGCCGGTTTCCGCTTCCCACCGGAGGTGATCATGGTGGCGGTGCGTTGGTACCTCCGCTACGGGTTGTCCTACCGCGACGTGGAAGAGCTGCTGGCCGAACGGGGCATCACCGTGGACCGCAACCAGCTGTCGCTGACTCCTGCGACTTTTGCCGAAAGAAGATGTATAGCGGCGAGTTGTCCGGCTTTGTCCCTACGGCAAGGATGGAGCGCGACCGTGCCGAGGGTTTCGTCGACAACGATCCGGTGCGCCCGCCCCGGCCGCGTGGCGACGACACCGGCTGGATCGTCTGCCAACCGTGCATGGCCAGGCAGTTTGCCAGGTTTCAGTCGCGCGGGCAGCGGTGGCCGCCACCCCCACCGATCACCCCCACCAGACCATGCACCTGAACACTCTCGGCATCGCCCTGTTGGTCTTGACCGAGCGGACCGGAGAGTTCGCGGCGCTCACCGAAGCCGTGCAAGTCGCGCGGCTTGGCGGACTGATCCACAAATATACCCAGGTCGTATACCCAGGTCGCATGACATGGATGACCAATTCGGCACCCACAAGCTCCGGGGGGTTAGTGGTCGCGGTGGGTGGCGAGCCAGGCCAGCGCACTCAGCTCTGCGGCGGCTGGGGGTGCTGGGCTGGCGCGGTGCAGCTGTCGCATCGCTTGGGCGAGCAGTTCGTCAGTTTGTTTCTGGCTCCAGTCCCGCCCGCCCGCAATGTCGATCAGTTCCGCAGCGTGGGCTGCTTCGGTTGCGGACAGCGGCTCGTCCCGGTGATACAGGGTAACCAGTTCGTGCCCGGCTGGGGTTTGCGAGGCCAGTGCGGCGAGCACGGGGAAGGACTTCTTGCGGCTGTAGAGGTCTGAGTGCACCGGCTTGCCGGTGACTGCCGGGTCTCCCCAGATACCGAGCAGATCATCCACATGCTGAAACGCCAAACCCAGGTGCATTCCGAAGTCGCGCAGGCACGTCACCTGCTCCGGCGTGCCGCCGCCAAATACCGCGCCCAGCGCGCACGCGTATCCGATCAGGGCAGCAGTCTTACCCTCGGCCATCCGCGCACAGTCGGCCAGCTCGACCTCGGCGCGTTGCTCGAACGACAGATCCGCGTGCTGGCCGTCGAGCAGCTGCTGAACTGCGGCGGTGACCATCCGCACCGCATCCGCCCTAGCGGGATGCTCGCTGCTGACCAGCACGTCGAAGGCCAAGACCAGCAGTGCATCTCCGGCCAGGATCGCCGGGTTGACCCCGAAGACCGTCCACGCAGTACGGCGATGGCGGCGGGTGAGATCACCATCCATCACATCGTCGTGCAGCAACGAGTAGTTGTGCACCAGCTCCACCGCCACCGCGGCCGGCACCGCCGCCGCCGCTCTACCGCCCACGGCCTGCGCGCACAGCAACGTCAGCGCCGGCCGGATCGCTTTACCCCCGCTCACCTGTACCGGGTGGCCGTGCTTATCCCACCAGCCCAAGTGATAACCAGCGATCTGCAGCAGGGACGACGGCAGGGTGTCGACCGCGCTTCGCAAGACGGGTTCGACCAAGCCGCGACTCCAGGCGAGCACCTCGCGGGCCGACCGCGCCACCACCATCATGTCCAAAGTGGTCACCGTTATCCCACATCCCTTAACGACCGATTTCAACGTTCTCCAACACGCTCACCACATCCGGAACCAGAATGGCCACGGGCACTACATGCTGATCAAATAAGAAATGATCCCCGCATAATCAACACCCAAGGGCCGCGCACCCGGGCTCGATGTCATCGGAGCCAGCTCATACTCTACTTTTTCGCATCGCATCCGGCAACCGAACATGACGAAAAGATTGTATGCTGATTAGAATGGTATAACCGTATTCGAAGCCGAGCGTTTCCTCGAGAGCTTAATAATCCGTGCATGACGTTGCTGGTATCCTCAAGCTGCTAATTAGGGAGGGGTACGCGAGCCAGAACTACTCCGGTGGCGACGACCGCAACTATCCCTGGGTAACGTGGGCGCTGGCGTCTACGCTAACGCTGCCACCGGTATCTGTGCTACGGGGCACGCCAAGCGCAGAGCCAATGCCGTTACGGTAACGGCCATCGTTATTACGCATCACTTATTCAGCCTTCCAAGGCAGGAGAATACCTACCGTCAGTATCAGCTAGCCACTCGGAGAGGTGAACACCCATATGGGTGAAGCGGTCGCCCCTGGGTTACTATATGTTACTGCGAAACTCCACCGTGTGACGTGCTCTAGTCCGACGAGCCGCATGCCGTGTAGGGGTCATCAACGCACTGTGACCCCTGTGTGTCAGACGCAACGACACGGCTGATCATACCCTGTTGGCTGGACGCACCCAATCATCCAGGTCAAGTGGCGTAGGCCGGCTTCTGGAGCCCGTAGACCGCCTGGATAGTGAGAAGGCTCCTAATCTTCTTGCTTTGACGTCCGGTTTGGCTTTTACTTGGGGCGTGCCCCAGGATGTCGAGTTCGTCTTGCCGTTTCCGTTGCGGATCAGCACGGACCTAGACCGGGCCCGTGACCACAACCTCCAGTGGGTTCAGCGGCTGGGTCTGGTGGCCGGTGGGGAGTCGTTGGCCTGGTTTTCGATGTGGGACATGCCGAAGCTGGCGGCGTTGGGCTTTCCCTATGCCACGGGCGAGGGACTCGATCTGTGTGCTGACGCCATGGCATTCTTTTTTGTTTTCGACGACCAGTTCGACGGGCCGCTGGGACGTCATCCCGATCGGGTGGCCGGTATCTGTCAGGGCTTCATCGATATCGTTTATGGCGCCTGGCCAGCAGAATCCGCTGGCCCCCTGCTGCGGGCATTCGCCGACGTGTGGGATCGGTGCCAGCAGGGCGCATCCGCGCGCTGGCGGGCGCGTGCGGCGGGTGAATGGGAGTACTACTTCGCCACCCACGCCCACGAGGCGATCAACCGCAACCGGGGAACACCCGCCGGTATGCGGGAGTATCTCCAGGTCCGGCGGGGTGTCGCCGCCACTGATCTGCCGATCTCGCTCGGCGAGCGTGCGGCCATGATTGACGTACCTCCGGCCGTGTTCCACAGTCCGCAGCTGCGGATCATGCGCCAAACGGCCATCGATATCACGTTGATGTGCAACGACGTGTACTCGCTGGAAAAAGAAGAGGCACGCGGGGACATGGACAACCTCGTTCTCGTCATCGAACACGAGCAGAACCTGCCCCGCGCGAAAGCGGTAGCGCACGCGCAGCGTAAGATCACCCAACGTTGCTCCCGGTTCCAGCGGCTGCGCGCTCAGATCCCCGACGTTGGCGCCCAGCTGGAGCTCACCGCACAGCAGCGGACCGTGGTGAACCGGTATGTCGAGGTCATGGCCACGTGGATACGCGGGTACCACGAGTGGGAAACACAAACCCTACGATATGCACAAGCGGTCGACGTTGTGCCCGCCACGGCCCCCGGCTACTTCGAGGAACTGCTCGCTTAACGATCGCCATCAAGCGCAAAGGACCGCAGATGCCTGACGTCAATCCGGTGACCACCGCCTTGGTCACCGGCGCGGCGAGCGGAATCGGCCGACACATCGCCGCTACTTTCGCCAGCCGCGGAGCCCAGGTCGCCGCCCTCGACATCAACAGCGACGGCCTCACCTCGCTAGCGAACACACACCCGCGCATCAGCGCGCACGTGTGCGATGTTGCCGACGACAGCGCGGTACGCGACACGGTCAAGCTCGCGCTGGACAACGGCGCCCCGCTCAAGGCCGTCGTGCACTGCGCAGGCGTCGCCCCGCTGGGCCGCATCCTCGACCAGCCGACACCGGACATTGAACGAGCGATGCGGGTGAACTACCTAGGCACTGTCCACCTTGCCAAGGCCACGGTCCCGGTCATGGCCGAACATCATCGGGGAACTTTCATCGTCATCGCCTCGATCGCTGGCTGGATCCCCCTGACGGGCATCGGTGCCTACAGCGCCTCCAAAGCCGCAGTCGTCTCCTTCTGCGAAGTCCTGGCCGCGGAATGCCGCCACCACAAAATTCGAGTCGTGTGCGTGTGCCCCGCAGCCGTCGAAACTCCCATGCTGCAAACGCTACGTCGCACCCATCCCGACACCATCAACGACAAACCGAGCATCTCCCCCGACGAGGTCCTGGCCGCCGCAGAATCCGCCTTACGCAACGGCCACCTGCTCGCCTTCCCCGGCCGCGGAACGACCACCCTCTGGCGTGCCCGTCGCCTCGCCCCCACCAAGCTGACCGGCTTGCTCGACGCCGTCGTCAAACGCCAAAACCACCCTCGGTGAACACGACCAAAGACAGCCTCACCGTCACCTTCCTTAACCGAGAGCCCTAACCCACGATCCCCAGCACCAACGGCTAGTCGAAGCAGATCATGGGCGACTCAAGGCTCGACTGCGGCCGATGCGCGGCCTCAAACAGCTTCGTTCTACCGTGTGGGGCTCGAATATAGGGTTCTGGGTTGACCTGGGGGTTTACGGGTCTGGTTCGATCATGCTGTGATCTGGTACTCGTTGGTGAGCCCGTCGAGGATCGGTCCGCGGCGTACGTGGTGGTCGGCGAGGTTGATCACTGGTGGGGGTTGGGTTTCGGCCTGGGCCGGTGCGAGTTGCCCGAGTGTCCGGTGTGGCCGCGCGGTATTGAAATGGTGTAGGTAGGTCGTGAGGATCCGGCGTAGGTGACGTTCGTTGACGGCCAGGACCCTGTCGAGGAGCTCGCGGCGCAGGGTGCCGATCATGCGTTCGCAGATTGCGTTCGCTCGGGGTGCCCGGGGTGGGCTGGTGAGGATCCGGATGCCATCGGCGGTGAAGACCGCATCGAATGCCCTGGCGAAGCGAGAGTCTCGGTCTCGAAGCAGAAACGTCACGGTGGTGGCGCGGTCGGCGCGGTCGGCGAGCAGGTTGCGGGCGGCTTGGGTGGTCCACGTGCCGGTTGGGTGCGCGGTCACGCCGAGCAGATGGGCCCGGCGGGAGCCGTGCTCGACCGCGATCAGCGCATAGAGCCGAGTGAGAAATATGGTGTCCACGTGCACAAAGTCCACGGCCAAGACGGCCTTGGCTTGCGCGGTGAGGAACTGGCGCCAGGTCGGGCCCGACCGACGCGGTGCGGGATCGATACCGGCGTCGTGCAGGATCTGCCATACGGTGGAGGCGGCGATGCGATGGCCGAGCCGGACCAGTTCTCCCTGCACGCGCCGGTGTCCCCAGCTGGGATTCTCGGTGGCCATGCGAATGACCAGCTTCGTGATCCCCGCAGCGGTCGGGAGACGTTCGGGCTGGCGGCGTGCGGTGTAGTCCCATCGCCGCGAGACCAGCTTGCGATGCCAGGCTAGGATCGTGGCGGGCGTGACCGCGAAGACCTCGGCCCAACGGCGGCGCGGCACCAGCCGTGACAAGGCGGCCAGCCACACCCGGTCGGCCGGCGTGTAGCGGACCCGGGAGATCTGGCGGGGCAGCACGGCGTTCTCGTGCCGTAAGACCAGCAGTTCGGCATCCCTGCTCAGGTCTCGTCGCACCAGCACTGCGGTCAGACCGAGCAGCGAACGTACCAGCCGGTACAAGATTGACAGACACAATATCCGGCGCAGGATGAGGATCTCCACATTCTTGGCCGCGGTGCTGCGGGCGAGCAGCCCGAGCCAGTCGAACAGCTTGATCGTGGTCAGATATAGCAGTCGGAACAGCGCAGCCCGCGATCATGTCATGATCACATGGTGGTACCGGAACCCAAGGTCACCGCATGTGTGACGAGTTTTGGCACGGCACAGGGTGAATAGCAGCGGTAGAAGGCGAGTTCGCCGATCCACAGCCGCAGAATCTGCGCGGAAGACCTGAACTACCGCACTGGATGGGGACCTGGCTGGCAGCACGGGCAGTAATAGGTGCACCTGGCGTAAACCCCCTCACCTTGCACCGCCCGGATCACTCGTTGCCCACAGCGACGGCACGGCCGCCCACCCCGCTCATACACCCAGTGCTGTCGCCCCCGAGCCAAATCTCCGGTAGTGGACTGCTCCGGCCGCTCCGCATTAGCCAACAACAGCCGCCGCCCCAGAGCCACCACCACACCCGGATCGACGCCACGGACCGGAGCCCACGGAGAGACGCCCAGCAGGAAACACATCTCCGTCTTATATAGATTCCCAATACCGGCCATGATCCGCTGATCGAGTAGGGCGAGGCCGAGTTCAACGCCGGGTTGCTCGCGCAGCCGTTGGGCCGCTATGGCTGCGTCGTTGTCGCCCCAATTGGCGTTGAGTAAGTCCGGACCCAGGTGCCCCACGAGCCGGTGTTCGTCCGGGGTGGCCACCAGTGCCATGTCGTGCAGGAGGAAACC
>JAICSB010000486.1 GCA_025937115.1 Pseudonocardiaceae bacterium
AGTGCGCGTCATACGTCGCCGGCAGCCGGCGCTCGTGAGCGATCTTCAGTGCCCTGGAATGCAGCCGCGCATCCCCATGCAGCTCAATGGGTAGGTTCATGACGCGCCACAGCCCGTCCTGAGCCGTCTCCGCAGTGATCATTCCACTTTGCTGCTGTTGATGCAGAGCGTTTGCGACTTCGTAGTGCAGCAGGCTCGGCGCGATAAGATCGCCGCCCGCCTCAACTAGTCGAGCCCATACCGGCAGAGCTGCGGAATCCGCATCAAGGACTCGGATGATCAGACTCGCGTCCACGCAGTTGGCCGTAGAGCTGCTCGTCCCGCTCTTCGCGTCCGGCACGGATGGCCTCCACCACGTCGAAATCTTCCAGCCGCTCGATCGCGCCTTCCGCGCGTAATCGCTCGTGGTACTCCGCCAGCATCGCGTTGGCCCGGGCCCACTTGTCGGTTCGGCCTCTGCACGCCGCTTCCCAGTCCTCCACGGACACCACCACGGCGACTTCCTTTCCGGCCCGTTCCACGAAGACGACGTCGTGGGAGGTCGTCACCCCGTCGAGCAGCTCGCCAAAGCGCACCCGGGCCTCGGTAGCACTGACCCTGCGTTCCGTCCCAGACATATGGTCGCCACCCATCGATCGATCCATCGATTGATGGTATCACGGCCGTTACCGAGGTTGGCGATCCCAGAAGCCCTTGGCATAAAGGGCTCGCCGGTCGACGGCTCGTACGTTGAGCAGGTGCGCTCGGATTCGTCGCACTGTCGGGGTGTGACCGGCGAGCCAGATCCGCCCCTGCCCGGGCGGGAGCGCAACGGTGTGCAGTGCGTCATCCAGCAGTGTGGTGGTTCCCGGCGTACGGCCGTCGCGGTGCAGCCAGCACACCGCCGGCCGAGCCACTCCGGGTATCGGCTGCTCCTCGGCGGCGTCGGCGACTTCGACGTAGACCAGCGCGCAGGCGTTCGCCGGCAGCATCGCTAGATACGCCTGGATCGCCGGTAAGGCGGTCTCGTCCCCGGCGAACAGGTGCCAGTCGGCGTGCGGATCGGGCCGGTAGCGGCCGCTCGGACCGACGAACTCCAGAGCCTCGCCGGGGCGCACCCGCCGCGCCCAATTGGCCGCGGGTCCCTCACCGTGCAGCACGAAGTCGATGTCCAGCCTTGGCCGCGCGCCATCGTCGTCAAGCGTGTAGTCGCGCACCGTGTAGTCCCGGGATACCGGCAGCTCGCCGACCAGGTCTGGAACGTAGATCTTGAGCGTCTGCCCGGGAATGGCAGCTAAGCCGACCAGGCTCTCGTCGACGAGCCGGACCCGCGTCATCCGAGGAGTCAACTGCGTCACCGTCGCCACCATCGCGACGGTGCTGGCGACACGTCCACGCACTGGCGCCTGGGGTCGCATCAGATCTTCTCCTCGACGGCGTTGGAGTCACTCCGCCGCGAGTTCGGCCTCGGCCTCCTGGACCCGGACCTGCAGCGAGCGGTACTCCTCGTTACCCGACAGCCTCGCCTTCACTTTGAGGTCGAACAACGCCGGGGATCGAAACGGCGACCCCCACTTGCGGTCCACCTCGGCGGTAGCCTCTTGTTTGATCACGGCCATCCGCTCGCGCAGCTGCTCCAACTCCGCCGCGCCGCCCGGCGCGCCCGCATCCTGGCCCACGTTGCGATCCGCCCCTCGAACTCCGTGACGCACCTTGCATGAAGGGGACCCCGCGCACCCGCCAGAGCGTGCTGACCCTTGCTGCCTTCCGACCCTGGGGGAGTTCGCAAGATGGACGCCGCGCGGGGTCCGTCGCCCAGTCTAGGGGGTATCGGCATCCAGAGCACGACACCCTCCCGACGAGCCTGCACCGGTCCGCCTCAGGCCGAGCCAACGAGGTGAACTAGCTGCAGTTTGGTTCCGTAGCTGGGCGAGCGGTAGCCTCCGCAGCGGAGGATTCGCCTAGTGGCCTATGGCGCACGATTGGAAATCGTGTTGGGTGTTAAAACCCTCGCGGGTTCAAATCCCGCATCCTCCGCCACCTACCAGCATGAATACCAGCCACCATGATCGTATGGGGGCCGGTGTTCATGCAGATCGTCTCATCTTCCGTCTCAGTTGGTCCCTGGCTCAGGCGATGCTGGCCATGGATGCCTGTGAGTCGGCGCAGGGGCACACCCTGGCAGTCCGCCCGAGCCGCGCCGCGCGTCCGCCCTCAACGAATCAGGAATATCACAAGGGCTATGGACACAGCGGCGAAGCCACAGGTCAACACGGCTCGGGCAACGGTCCGATCGCGGCCTTCGTCGATGCGCTAGCTGTCCTGGGATTTAACGTTCGGGTGCTGGACTATTTCGAGCACGCGATGTCGGTCGGGGACAACGCCGCGGGAGCGGCATACGTCGAGTGCACCGTCAACGAGCAGGTGCTCTGGGGCGTGGGTGTCTCCGGGTCGATTGTCGCAGCCTCGCTCAACGCGGTCGCGTCGGCGGTGAACCGCACCCTGCGCTAACAGGACGCAGCCCGCTCTTGATCGCAGTTTGTGTGTCGCGCACGACATCGGATGTAGCGTACGACACACAAACGGCGATCAACCCGCCAGCAGGCCTCCGCAGAAGTCGAACTTGCCGTTTTTCACGCCAGCGACGAAGTCGGCCCATGGGCCGAGCCCAGCAGTTTAGCCGCCTGCGGGTCAGTCCGGTCGGATGTTGTGGTTCAGGCGGAAGAGGTTGGTCGGAGCAGGAACGGCGCGGACCGGTCCCCGAAGGCCGTGTCGGAGGCCCCCGGCCGGCTGAATGCGCCACCCAGCTGCCAGATGTCTAGCGTTGAATGCAGAGAGGGGCTGCGCTCGTTCGGGCCTCGTTGTAGTCGTCGTCGGTGGGCCGGACTCCAATCTCCGTAGCCACCGTGCCCGTGACTTATGCAGTCATGTGATCAGCCTCCTCCGGCCGATTGCGTTGCCAACCTGATTGAGGAAAGCCCGGAGCGCACCTGCTAGATACACCGATTCGGTCGTGATGTCCGGACTAGAGGGAGATTCGTATTGAGCTGACCGAGACAGAAGGGAGTACCGCTGTGCTCGCTATGGAGACGTCTGACGCCTACCCTTCCGGGCGGAGCCAGACGGTCCACCGTTCTACGGCGACATAGCCCAGTCGTTCGTATACGGGTCGCCCGTCGTCGCTGGCGATCAGCACCGCCGGCGCGGCCGGGTCGG
>JAICSB010000499.1 GCA_025937115.1 Pseudonocardiaceae bacterium
CTGCGAGCCGGTGTCCTACTGACCCGGCTGGCTTCCTCGTGGGCCGCTTTCACCGTGCACAGCGCACTGTTCCTGCGACCTGGCGGCCGGCTGGGGCTGGTGCTTCCGGCCGAACTGCTGTCAGTGAATTACGCGGCTGAAGTACGCAGATTTCTCATGCAGCGCTTCGCGCGGGTCCGCTTGGCGCTGTTCACCGAGCGGGTTTTTCCGGGCGTGCAGGAGGAGGTCGTTCTGCTGCTCGCCGACGGGTATGGCCAGGGGCCGGCCGACCATTGCGAGCTGCAGCAGGTCCGCAGCGCTGCGGACCTGGCGGGAGTGGCGCCGCTGATCCGGACCTGGAAACCGGACCCGGTCGAAGGCAAGTGGACGCGTTCCCTGCTTTCTACCGCGGCGCTGGAAACACATCTGGCCGTCGAACGAAGCGGATATTTCACCACACTTCAATCGTGGGGCGAGACCACTCTCGGCATGGTCACCGGCAACAACAAGTACTTCGCGCTGCCCGCAGACCGCGCCGGCGAGCTGGGCCTGCGCAGCGACGAGCTGCTGCCGCTATCTCCGCCCGGGTCGCGCCATCTGCGAAATCTGACCTACCCGGTCGCCGCGCATCGGCAGCTGACCAGTACTGGATCGTCGACCGTGCTGTTCCGCCCCGCAGGCCAGCCCTCGCACGCGGCCAGCCGCTACATCCGGGCGGGCGAGCGGCTCGGGGTGCACACCGCCTACAAATGCCGGGTCCGCTCGCCCTGGTGGCGGGTGCCGCTTGTGGCGCCCTGTGATGTGTTGTTGACCTACATGAATGCCGACAGCCCACGACTGTGCGCCAATCACGCCGGGATTCATCATCTCAACTCGGTACACGGTGTGTACCTGCGGCCTGAACTGCGCGAGCTGGGAATCGACCTGCTGCCGCTGGGCGCGCTGACCTCGATGACCTTGCTAAGCGCCGAGACGGTCGGTCGCGCCTACGGCGGCGGCATGCTCAAGCTGGAGCCGAAGGAGGCTGATCGGCTGGCGGTTCCCGAGCCGGGTGTCCTGCGCGATGCCCGGACCGCGCTGGCCGCGATCCGCCCGCAGGTCGCCGCTCGGTTGAGCAGCCCCGGGGGGCTGACCGAGGCGGTGGCGCTGGTCAACGACATCCTGCTCATCGGTGAGCTCGGTATCGCTGCCTCGGAGGTGAAGTCGCTGCGCGACGCGCATGCCGAGTTGGCGGCCCGCCGCGCCGCCCGAGGAGGTGCCAGTCGTGCCCTCGGCCACACCTGATGACCTCTTCGCGTTGCTAGCACCGCTCGTCGCCGAGCGTCCCGAGATGAATCCATGGGTCCGCATATCTCCTGGGATCATGCAGTATTTCCCGGACTACCAACTGCTGGAAGCCATGCTGGGGGTTCCCATCGGCGAAGGCGCCGGCTCGCAGTCCGGTCGGCTGGCCAAGGCGACCGATGCCTGGGTGGCACACGAACTCCGGCGCACTGGCTTCGGAACAGACGAAGTCTGGCCGCGGCTGACGGCACCGAGAATCTTGCCGCGGGAGGTCAGCCTCTTCGTCGAGTCGTTGCCCACCGCAATCCGCGGTGTCGCGCAGGCTTGCCTCGCGCGGAACCGGGCGGTCGCCCCGTCGGACGCCCGCATTCTTGGACGAGCCTATGTCAAACAGGTCGACGTGTTGATCGCACAGTGGTCACGCGGGGCGGAGTTGCTGGTGTCGACCAAGACGATGGTCGCATCATTCCGCAAGAATCTCGCCAACCGGTTCGAAGAGGCCTACGGCGACGCCAAGAACCTGCGGGGCCGCTACCCGCTGGTGGCGATGGGCTTCCTGTTCGTGCTGCGTTCGACCGCGCTGACCGAGCCCGGCACGGTAGAGCGGGCGATAGACATGATGCGCAAGCTCAAAGCCGAAGCAGACGTCTACGACGCGACCTGCCTGCTCGTCGCGGAGTGGAGCGATGCCAATCCCGCGGCCGGCGTCCGCCTACGTCATGACGCCGTACCAGATGATTTGACTGCGGCGAAGTTCCTGGCGACGCTCGTCGACGCGGTGCTGGCGCGAACTCCGGTCGAGATGCACGTGGAGGTACGGCAGCGACGAGAACACCGGAACATACCGCTCGACGAGCAAGACATGCCCGATCCTGGATAGCCCTATCGGATACGCCTGCGTCAAGTATGCACATGTGGCAATGATTCAGTTAAGGTCACAGCCGTGAGTGACGCTGCTGGGCACGCGCACGGGCACGGGCATGGTCACGGGGTCGGCCAGGACACCGACCGCCGGAAGTTGAGCATCGCGCTCGCTTTGATCGTGGTGTTCATGGCCGGTGAGGTAATCGTTGGTGTGGTGGCGCAGTCGCTGGCGTTGCTGTCCGACGCCGCGCACATGCTCACCGACGCCGGCTCGATCGTGCTGGCAATTATCGCGATACGCCTGGCGGCACGCCCGCCGCGCGGCGGGTACACCTACGGGCTCAAGCGGGTCGAGATCCTCTCCGCCCAGGCCAACGGCCTGACCCTGCTGCTGCTCGCCGCATGGCTGGCCTACGAGGCGATCCGCCGGCTCATCGACCCGCCACCGGTCGCCGGGGCCCTGGTGCTGGTCACCGCACTGGTCGGCGTGGTGGTGAACATCGCGGCGACCTGGTGCCTGTCCAAAGCCAACCGGTCCAGCCTCAACGTCGAGGGCGCCTTCCAACACTTGCTGACCGACCTGTACGGATTCGTCGCGACCGCGATCGCCGGCGTGATCGTGCTGAGTACCGGGTTCGCTCGGGCCGACGCGATCGCCGCCCTGATCGTGGTCGCGCTGATGGTGCGCGCCGGGGTTGGGTTGGTGCACCAGTCCGGCCGGATCTTCCTCGAAGCGGCCCCGGCCGGCATCGACACCCGAGCCCTCGGCAGCCGGCTCGCCGCCCACCCCGACGTCGTCGAGGTCCACGATCTGCACGTCTGGCAGATCACTTCCGGCCAGCCCGCCCTATCTGCGCATGTGCTCGTCGCACCCGGGCGGGACTGCCACGCTGTCCGCACAGACCTGCAGACGCTGCTCGCCCGCGACTACGCGATCACCCACGTCACCCTGCAACTCGACCACCCACCGCCCGA
>JAICSB010000129.1 GCA_025937115.1 Pseudonocardiaceae bacterium
GGCCATTGGGCTGTTGATCGGCGAGGCCGGCCTGGGCATCCAGTTCTCCGATACGCCGCTCACCGCGGCCCTGGGCATTGCCGGGCTGGTACTGATCCTGGCCGAGGGCGGTCTCACCACCCGGTTCTCGGTGATCCGCCCCGTGTTGAGCTGGGGGATTGCGCTGTCCACCGTGGCGGTCGCGGCGAACATCGCCATCACCGGCTGGGCGCTGCACCTGCTGCTGAGCCTCGACTGGCGCACGGCGCTGTTGTGGGGTGCGGTGCTGTCCTCGACCGACGCCGCCGCGGTCTTCAGCGTGTTACGGGCGCTGAAGGTGCCGCCTCAGCTGGCGGGCGCGCTCGAGCTGGAGTCGGGGATCAACGACGCGCCGGTCTACATCGCGGTGGTGCTCCTCGCGGCGGGTGACCCGGTGAGGTGGTGGACGCCCTTGCTGGTCGGCTACGAGTTGCTCGCCGGTGCGGTGGTGGGGGTGGCGCTGGGCTTCGCCGGATCGTGGGCGCTGCGCCGGGCGGCGCTGCCCTCGACCGGCCTCTATCCGCTGGCGACCATCGCGGTCTGCGTGCTCGCCTTCGCCGCCGGGCAGGGTCTGCACGCCTCGGGCTTCCTGGCGACCTACCTGGCCGGGCTGGTGCTCGGCAACGCGCACCTGCCGCACCGCGGGGACACCCTGTCCTTCGCCGAGGGTTTGGGCTGGCTCGCCCAGATCGCCCTGTTCGTGCTGCTGGGTCTGTACGCCTCGCCGGCCCGATTGCCCGGCGCGCTGATCCCCGCGCTGGTCGCCGGGGCGGTGCTGGTCGTGCTGGCCCGCCCGCTGTCGGTGGCGCTGGCCTTGACACCGTTGCGGGTGGCCTGGCGGGAGCAGGCCTTCCTGTCGTGGTCAGGGCTGCGTGGCGCAGTACCCATCGTGCTGGCCCTGATTGCGCTCACCAGAGGCTTCCCGGGGGCCCAACGGCTGGTGGACGTGGTGTTCGTGCTGGTCGTACTGCTCACCGTGGTACAGGGCGTCACGCTGCCCCTGGTGGTGCGATGGCTGGGACTGTCCCGGCCGGAGCAGGGCAGGGAGATGGAGGTCGACTCTGCTGCACTGGACGAGATGGACGCTGAGCTGCTCCAGATCCGGGTACCCCGGCCGTCGCGGCTGCACGGTGTCTACCTCTCCGAGCTGAGGCTGCCCACCGGGGCGGTGGTCAGCCTGGTGGTGCGCGAGGGGAACGGGTTCACACCACAGTCGACCACCCGGTTGCAGGAGGGCGACCAGTTGTTGATCGTCACGACGGCCGGCAACCGGGACCGGGCTGAGCAGCGGATCCGGGCGGTGCACCGGGCCGGCCGACTGGCCCGGTGGCGTGGGGAGACCGGTGCCTGAGAGCCGGGCTGGTGAGGTGGTCACAATGGTGACATGAACCCATCGCAGCATGCCGAGGGAGCGGCCGCCGGTGCCGAGGGCATCCGCGAGGTCCCGGTGGGACGCCGCCGGACCGGCTTGCTTGTCGCTGCCGCTGCCGTGACGCTGCTGCTGGACGTGCTGAGCAAGGTCGTCGCGGTGGCGGTCCTGGAGGGCCATCCGCCGATGAAGCTGCTAGGCGGCGCGCTGTACCTTGTGGTCTATCGCAACTCGGGTGCGGCGTTCTCGATGGCGACCGGTTTGACTTGGCTGCTGTCGCTGATCGCGCTGGGCGTGGTGGTAGTGATCGTCCGGCTGGCGCCCCGGCTGCGCAGCGCGCCTTGGGCCTTCGGGCTTGGGCTGGTGCTGGGGGGTGCGCTGGGCAATCTGGTGGATCGGTTGCTGCGTGCCCCTGGCCCGCTGCGCGGGCACGTCGTGGACTTCCTGTCGCTGCTAGCACCGGATGGCAGCGTGTGGCCGGTGTTCAACCTGGCAGACTCCGCGATCGTGTGCGGGGGTGTGGTGCTGGTCGCGCTCGCCGCCACCGGCCGGGACTTCGACGGCACCCGCGGCCCTCGAAGACCCGCAAAGAGAGTTCCAGAAAGAGCGGCAGAATGAGTGACGTGCGGACGCTGCCGGTGCCTGAAGGCCTCGACGGCATGCGGGTGGACGCCGGGTTGGCACGGCTGCTGGGACTGTCGCGCACCACAGTGGTCGATCTGACCGAGACCGGGGCGGTGCTGGTGGACGGCAGCCCAGTCGGCAAGTCCGACCGCCTGTCCACCGGTAGCCGGCTAGAGGTGACCCTGCCGGATCCGCCACGGCCTGCCGCGCCATCTGTCGAGCTGGTGGCCAATCTGCAGGTGCTGCATGACGACGCCGATCTGGTCGTGGTGGACAAACCGGTGGGAGTCGCCGCGCATCCCAGCCCCGGCTGGGCCGGCCCTACCGTGCTCGGTGGACTCGCCGCGGCCGGAATCCAGGTGGCCACCTCGGGCGCGGCCGAGCGCCAGGGCGTGGTGCACCGGCTGGACGTGGGAACCAGCGGCCTGATGATCGTCGCCAAGTCGGAGCATGGGTACTCGGCGCTCAAGCGCGCCTTCCGGGATCGCACCGTCGCCAAGCATTACCGGGCGCTGGTGCAGGGCCACCCGGACCCCACCCGAGGCACCATTGACGCCCCGATCGACCGGCACCCCAAGCACGACTGGCGTTTCGCCGTGGTGGCCGGCGGCAAGCCGTCGGTGACGCATTACCAGGTGATCGAGGCGTTCCCGGCCGCGTCGCTGTGTGACGTGACCCTGGAAACCGGTCGCACCCACCAGATCCGGGTGCACTTCGCCGCATTGCGGCATCCCTGTTGTGGGGACATCACCTATGGTGCAGACCCCGTGCTGGCACAGCGGCTGGGGCTGGCCAGGCAATGGCTGCACGCCGCGCGGTTGGGCTTCCCTCACCCAGCCGACGACCGCTGGGTGGAGTTCACCAGCCCGGACCCGGACGACCTGCGCGGCGCGCTGGACGTGCTGGCCGCGCAGGCGTAGCCGATGCCCTCGCGGGCCCGCTGGGCGGTGCTGGCGGTGTTAGTCGTGGTGTTCGGCGTGACGGTCGTGGTGGCCGGGCACCGTGGTGAACCGGTGCACAGCGGGGTGCAGCGGCTCGGGCCCGAGGCTGGCGAATTGGTCGCGCAGTACCTGCGGAGGGCCGGTGCGTCGCTGCCCTCGGGAACTTCCCGGCCGGTGTGGGCGCTGGTGCAGCTAAACGGTTACCTCACCCCGGAGCCCGCCGCTGAGCTGACGCGGGGTGTGCGGCTTTCGCGGGTGATACTCCGCGTCCCGCTGCCGCGAGTGCAGACCGCGTTGATCACCCGGGACCTGCCGGGGCAGCGGCCGGTGACCGAACTCACCGGGGCGATGCGCTCGGCGGCGCAGGACCGCATCGCCGCGTCCCGGGCAGCGCCGAGTGGGCGACCCGCCGCTGTCGCCTCCGCTGAAGCCACTCAGCTGCGCAGTGGCTGCGCGTGCGTGCTGGCGTTGCTGGTGTACGGCGACGGTGACGCGCTACGGGCCGTGGCGGCCCTTCCAGGCGTCCGAGCGGTGCATGCGGCCTTTCCGGACACGCCAGTTCAAGACCTCGCGATCTCGCCGCTGCTGCCCGAGCAGCTCGACGCTGCAGGACCGGTGCCGGACGACGGGCCCGTGCCATCCTGATCGTTAGTGCTTACCACCTGTGACTCCGCACCGCTATTCGGAACCGAATGGCGATTCCGGGCACTTGGCGGGCGTTATTCGGAACCGAATAGCGATTCCGGGACCGGAGATCGTGCGTCTGCTCATCGTCTTCATCCGCAGCCGCAGGCCGAGCCGATCGACACCAAGTGGGCGGATTCGGGCGCGGCCTTCGCGCGACGCCGCCGGTATGTGCCGACCGAGCGCGTGAAGCAGCTCGGGGCGGCCTTGGTCGAGGTGGCGAAGCCAATCCCGCTCGAGGTGGCAGAATGGGTCTGGCTCGGCGGCAGCGAGGTCGGCAGGGGTGAGCCAAGCAATGCCTTCGGCGTCGGCAAGCACTGCGAACACCGGCTGCAACCACAGGGCGACCCGCCGGGCTGGCTCGGGGTCCAGCCTGCATAGTCAGTGGGTGGTCAGAAGGCAGCATGACGATGGTCGTGCCGTCTTGATGCACATGGTGAAGCGTCGGCGCGTCCGGCCCAGTGCCGCCACCAGCACAAAGGCGGTGCCACTGCGGGTAGCGAGCGTTCGGGCCCGCTCGGTCGACGGGGGCACCGCCGCTTGGCCAGCGTGCGTACACCTCATCGGGAACCTCCTCGTAAATAAAGCTAGCCTAACTTAACTTCAAGCAGCTGTGCTTTCACGCCGCCGATCGGGCGCCCAGGATGGTGGGATGAGTACTGGTTCGGAACCCGCCGCCGGTGAGGCGTATCCGGGTCGCTGGCGAGCGCTCGCGGTGACGCAGCTGGCGGGATTCATGGGCCTGCTGGACGTCAGCATCGTCAACGTCGCGCTGCCGTCCATCCAGCAGAGCCTGGGCGCCTCGGTGGCGCAGGTGCAGTGGGTGGTGTCGGGCTACGCGCTGAGCTTCGGGCTGGTGCTGGTGGCGGGCGGCCGGCTGGGTGACGCCTTGGGCCGGCGACGGATGTTCCTCGTCGCGCTGACCGCGTTCGTCGCGACCAGCGCGCTGTGTGGCGCGGCGCCCAGCGCGGAGTGGTTGGTCGCGGCCCGGCTGCTGCAAGGGGTCACCGCGGGGATGCTCACCCCGCAGAACTCGGGACTGATCCAGGTGTTGTTCCACGGCGCGGAGCGCGGCAGGGCGTTCGGCATCTTCGGCGCCACGGTCGGGTTGTCCACCGCGGTCGGACCGGTACTCGGCGGCCTCATCCTTAGCGCGGCAGGGGAGCATGAGGGTTGGCGATGGGTCTTCTATGTCAACGTCCCGATAGGTGTCATTGCGCTGGTAGCGGCGTGGCGGCTGGTGCCATCCCGGCAGCGCAGCGGCCAGCCGGTGGCGTCGCAGATCGACGTCATCGGCGCGCTGCTGCTGGGTGCCGGCGTGTTGTGCCTGCTGCTGCCACTGGTGGAAGTGGACAGCGGTGGACTGCGCCGGCTGTGGTGGCTGTTCGGGCTGGCTCCGGTGCTGGTCGCGCTGTTCCTTGGCTGGGAGCATTGGATGGTGCGGCGCGATCGGGCGCCGTTGCTGGACACCCGGCTGCTGTCCACCACGCCCGGCTACCCGGCGGGAGCCACGCTGGGATTGGTGTATTTCGTCGGCTTCAGCGGGATCTGGCTGGTGTTCGCGCTGTACTTCCAGCGCGGGCTGGGCTATACACCGCTGCAGTCCGGGCTTGCGGTGACGTCGTTCGCCCTCGGATCGGCAGTGTCGGCTGCGGTGGCCGGCCGGCTGGTGACCAGGTACGGCCGCTGGTTGACGGTGGGGGGACTCACCGGTGTCACGGTCGGGTTGGCTGCGACCGCCCTGGTACTCGACGTCACACCCGCAGCGTGGGCCGGCCGGGCAGCGGTGTTGCCCCTGCTCATCGCAGGTATCGGCGGTGGCGCGGTGATCTCGCCGAACGTCACGCTGACCTTGGAGTGCGTGCCATCGTGGATGGGCGGGGCTGCGGCGGGGGCTCTGCAGACCGGGCAGCGGATCGGATCGGCGGTCGGGACGGCCACGCTGGCGGCGGTGTTCTACGGCGTGGTTTCGCACAGCGGCCACTACCGCACCGCTATCGCCTCGGCACTGCTCACTGGGACGGGATTCGTGTGTCTGGCGCTGCTCGTGGCCGTACTGGAACTCCGGCTTCGGCGGCGTCGGGCGCTGCTGGCCGAACCGGACCGGGCCAGCGTGGCGCAGGCCGACGTGCACCGGACCTGACGGAGCCTTGTGCGCAGTAGTCTCGCTGGTTTATGGGAGTCGAGGGGGAGCAGAGCCGGATGCGTCCGCATCTGGTCGTCTGCGGCGACGACGCGCTGGCCTATCAGCTCGTCGAGGAACTCGTCACCCGGATCGGTGACGAGGTCACCGTGATCCTGCCCTCGGTGCAGCGCAACCATGGGCCCCGGATAGCGGCGCTGCCCAAGGTGCGCGTCATCGAGGCGCCCGATTTGAGCGAGGCGACTTTCCACGCGGCTCGGGTGGAGCAGGCCAGTGCGCTGGCGCTGGTCAGCCAGGACGACGTCGGCAACATTCATGCCGCACTGCGGGCGCAGGAACTGAACAGCGAACTGCGCTTGGTGATCCGTTTTTTCAACATGAGCCTCGGGCATCGCATCCGAGCCCTCTTTCCAGGCTGTGAAGTGCTCTCCGATGCGGCCACCGCGGCCCCGTCCTTCGTGGCGGGGGCGCTGGGCGAGCTGGCACCCAGTTATGTGCGGCTACCAGGCCGCACGCTTTATGTCGCCCGACGAAGCGAGGTGGCGCCGGACCGGGTGATCTGCGGGCTTGCCGACACCCGCGGGGCTAAAAAGCCTGAGCTGTTGCCGACCGATCAGAACAATGCGGATCTGGTGCTCGCGTTGGCCGACGGGCGTGCCCCTGTCGGTGATGCCGCCGCGCACCGCCGAGTGCGCAATGTGCTGCTGACCCTGTGGTGGCGGGTCGCCGCGTCGTTCAACCGCAAGCTCGGTATCGCCACCTTAGGATTGTTCGCGCTGTTGGGGCTCGGCACCGTGCTGTTCGCCAGCGTGGGTGGTTTCTCCTGGGGCGACGCCTTGTATGTCACCTTGCTTGATGCCGCTGGGGCGGCTCAGCCCGATTCCACCCTGAACACCGTCAATAAGACCATCCAGACGATGGTGACCATCGTCGGAATCTCGATCATCCCGGTGGTGACCGCCACCGTTGTCGACGCCGTCGTCAATTCCCGGTTGTCCACGGCGCTGGGCCGCCCCAAGCCGATCGCCGGCCATGTGGTGGTTGTCGGGTTGGGCAATGTGGGCACCCGGGTAGTGGGGTTGTTGCACGATCTCGGCGTACCGGTGGTGTGTGTGGAAAGTGTTGAGAGCGCTCGGGGAGTGGCGTTGGCAAGGCGGATCGGCGTGCCGATCGTATTCGGTGACGCCAGCCGGGAGGACATCCTGCGTGCCGCTTATCTTGGCACCAGCCGGGCCTTGGTCGCCGTCACCAACAACGACGTCACTAACCTCGAAGCGGCCCTGCACGGCCGGGCGCTGCGCGAAGACCTCCGCGTCGTGCTTCGCCTGGTGGACAGCGATTTCGCCGAACGGGTGCAACGCAATTTCGGAATCACGATCTCGCGAAGCGTGTCCTACCTGGCAGCGCCGGAGTTCGCCGCTGCAATGTTGGGCCGCCAGGTCCTCGGCACCATCCCGGTAGGCCGTCGCGTTCTGCTCATCGCCGAGGTCCCCATCCACGCAGGTTCCCAACTTGACGGTGTGGCCAGCCACGCTGTCAACGCGCCCCGCCAGGCACAGGTGATCGCGATCCGCCGCCACGCCACCGGCACCTTCGAACTACCCCCGCCAAAAGATCACCGGCTCGCCACCGGTGACCGGCTGGTAGTCCTGGCAACCCGCGCTGGCCTGGGCCGCGTCCTGACCCGCAGCGTCGCGCCTAGCGCCCCGCCACAAGACGAGGCCGGCTGACCCCCGTCGGCGACGCGGCGTCACCGACCTGCGCAGACAGTTGATCGTCGAAAGTGAGCGGTAGCCGTGCAAGTCTGCACGGCGTGAGCTCAGTTTCGGTGATCTTCACGCCCCGCGCGACCCAAGGGAGTCACGGCCGTACGATCTGGGCACGATGGCTGGTAACCGGGTGCTGGTCGGCGGGCCGTATTTCGAGGAGCTGGCGCACGGGCAGGTCTTCGCCGATGCCCCGGGTCTGACGCTGACCCCCGGCTATGCGGCGCTGCACCAGGCGTTGTCCGGCGACCGGCTCCGATTGCCGCTGGATCACGAGCTGTCCGCGGCGGTCACCGGCCGCGTCGAGCCGTTGGCGCATCCCACGCTGGTCTGCCATGTCGCGATCGGGCAGACCACGGCGCCGTCACAACGGGTCCGTGGCAACTTGTTCTACCGCGGGCTGCGGCTGCTTCGTCCGGTGCACCTTGGTGACACGCTGCGCACCCGGACCGAGGTCGTCGCGCTGCGACAGAACCGCCCGAAACCCGGGCGACCGGCGACCGGGCTGGCCGTGCTGCGGGTTCAAGTCCACAACCAGCGGGCGGAGCCCGTGCTCGA
>JAICSB010000170.1 GCA_025937115.1 Pseudonocardiaceae bacterium
TAGTGCTGTGGTAGGTTCCAGACCCGGGAGTCCAAGTTTGTGGGCGAGATCTGAGACGATTTCTACATGAAATTCTGATCCCGCAACGATGCCGTGGAGCTCCTCTTCGGAGAAGTTTACGTTAATGGCTTCGATCATACTCGCGAGATCGTTCGTGTCCACCTCGATCAACGCGGTAGCCAGCCGCTTTGTGGTGTCCGGTACCATCCGGTCTTCGGAATTGTAGCTGGCGATGACCACCCGCCAGCCGAACTTCGTCGCACGCGCGACGAGATCGTTTCCAGACGACACTGGCTCGACTATCAACACTGTTGTCATCACGGATCCTCAACGTTGAACCGCAAAAATTGACCGTTGTCGACGGGTATCAGAGCGCGAAGGCGGTGTCGATCACTCGACCGCTACCCCGGCGATCGGCCGCCGAGGGCGCGAGGTCGCGCGCCACGCACAGGCGTTGTAGCCACCGGTCGTATCCGTCGTAGCGGGCCGCGAACCGCGCGCGGCCGTGCACCGCTCGCCGGTTGTCGATGATCATGAGATCTCCACTGTCGAGCTGAACCCACCGACGCACCGTGTTCAGCGCCGTTCGCAATGCGCGTAAGGCGCGTTCCGCGGCGGGCGTGACGCCAGTCATCAGATCAAGATCGAAGGTGAGGTAAGGATGGTACGGATCGCCGTACAGTACCGAGAGCAGTGGTCCGTTGCCCGTGGCGCCGTGCGGGCTGCCGAACGAATAGTCCACACCGGTTCTGAACAACGGCTCATAGAGCACCGCCCGGTCGCGTGGCGACAGTTTGTGCAGCGCCATGACGGCGCTGGCGACGATCGTCTTCGCCACCCTTTCATGGTCTGGCCGCAAGCAATAGAGCATGACATAATCGGGCAGGTGCGGATGGAACGCGACCTCGGTGTGAAAGTCAAGAAACATCTCGGAACTCTCCGACGACAGTTTGCTCGCGTTGCGCCGCGTTGGCGCGATGTTCTGAAAGAGCTGTCCATCCCGCTCCTGCCGGTAGGCGAAAGGCGCGCCGAGCGCAGCGCCGAACCCGGCGAGCCACAGCTCGCTATACCAGGTGTTCTTGTCGACGACCATCCGGGGATCGGCCGGGGTCAGCGGCAGTTGCTGGTCCACCGGCAGCCCTTTGAACAGCAGGACGCCGTACTCGTTGGCCTCGTGGCGGAAGCGGCTTACCGCTTGCCGGATGACCCGGGGCAGCTCGTGGTGGCGCAGCTCAGCCTCGGCGAGGAAGGTGTTCGAGTCCCGGTATGGATTGGGTAGCCCGCCACTAGCTGTCCGCTCGAGCAGGGATCGGTAAGGGCGCGCATCCACGACATGGGAGCCAGCCACCTGTTCCAGGTCCTCGGCCGCAGGGAAGACGCGGGATGCGTACCTGGCGGCACCTACGACGCGCTCTGCCACTCGGCCCGCGGCCGCGGGCACCACGCCGGTAGTCAGCCACCCGACGAGGTTTACCAACAGTCGTGCGTTGTCGGCGCGGCCCAGGAAAGGGAGGGTGAGCATTTCGCCGGCCACCACCGCGATCTTTCCGTGCCCGCGCTGCGCAGCGGCGACGACGACCTGGCCGTTGTAGTCCACTAATGGGATCAGGTCGGCGTGTTCGGGAATCGGGCGGGCGCGGTGGAGCCACACGCTGGCCACGCCATCGGTCACCGGATGATCGGTGGCGACCGTGGCCGTGAGGTCGTAGCTCAGCAGATGCGGCTCGCCGGCAGTGCGGGGACCGGTGACGAAGGAATCACCGAGACGCACGTGCGGCAGACCCGGCAGCGCGATGCTAGCCGAACAGTCGCCGCGACGCGCACCGTCAACGAGCAAGAGCAGGCCACCGCCGCCCAATACGAACTCGGTGAGCAGGTCGGACTCCGACGGGCTGAGCTCGCGACACTCCGGGCCGCCGGGAACGGGTAGGACGAGCAGGCTCAGGCCGGTCAGCGTGTCGCTCGTCCACTCGTTCTCCAGCCGCCCCAGACCGGCGCCGAGGAGGTCTTCGATAATCTGGGTGCAGTGGCCGAGGTATCCGGTCTCGGTATCGGCACAAGATCGGTCAGGATCTCTCCGATCGGTGTCAATGCTCCAGTACGACGGGGGCTCCAGTTCGATTCCCTGGTGCATCGGGCGGTCTCCATTCCACGCACACTCGGCGCGCGAGTCGATGCGTTTCTCGCAAGCATTTGTCGGGCTAGTAGGTCATTTGTGCGGGCTGCGCCGGGCTGCGCTCAGCATCTCGACGGCCGTGTCGGCCGAGGCGCCGTCCAGCGGCCTATCGCGGGTCTCGCGCATTGCGACATAGATCACGGTGGATACCAGCGCCAGCACCGTGACATACCACCCGAACCAGCCGGCCCGGCCATGTTCGATCAGTAGGGTGGCAAGGTATGGCGCGGTGCCGCCGAAGAGCGCAACCGTGAGTGAGTAGGGCAGTCCGATTCCGGCGGTGCGTACTCGAGCCGGGAACAGCTCGACCATCACAGCGGCGGCGATCGCGGTGTAGCAGGTGAGCAACACCATGCCGAAACACATGATCAGCAGCAGGCTCCAGAAGGAGTTGTTCAACAGTTTCAGCATCGGGACCGTCAGTAGGGTGAAGCCGGCGCCGAACACCACCAGCAGAGGTTTACGGCCGACCCGGTCGGACAACATGCCGGCGAACGGTTGCAACACCGTGAACAGCGCCAGCGCCAGGGTGCCGATCGTGGCGGCGTTGCCGGGATCGAAACCGACAGTGATCTGTGCGTAGGTGGGCAGGAAGGTCGTCCAGGTGTAGAAGATGACGGTGGCGGCCAGGGTCATGCCGACGACGAGCAACGTCTGACGCGGGTAGTGCACCACGGGCTCAAGTAGCCGGGGTCGAGCCACCTGGCCGCCGCGGATCCTGTTCGTCAGCGGATACGTCTCCGCCGTGCCGTGCCGGATCCAGAATGCGACCGCGCACAAGACGGCGCCGATCGCGAATGGCACTCGCCACGCCCAGGCGTGCATGGCTGCCTCGGTGAGCACCGTAGCGAGCAATGCAGCGGTGCCGGCGGCGAGAAGCTGTCCGAGGCTGGAGCTGACGTAGCCGAAGCTGGAGACCAGGCCTCGCCGGTTAGGCGCCGCCGACTCGACGAGGAAGACTGCAGACACCGCGAACTCACCGCCGACCGACATGCCCTGCACGAGGCGCGCCACCGTCAGCAGGATCGGAGCGAGCAGCCCCACCCGGTCGTAGGTCGGCATCGACGCCATGACGAGCTGGCCGACTCCCATGAGCGCGATCGTCAGCACGAGCGCGGCGCGGCGGCCCTGACGGTCGGCGTAGGCCCCCAGAACGAGCCCGCCGACGGGTCGTATCGCGAAGCCGACTGCGAAAACGGCGAAGGCGCCGAGCAGCGGCGTGAGCCGCCCGCCATCCCGCGGAAAGATCTGGTCGGCGAAGTAAACGGCAAGATAGGAGTAGGAGAGCCAGTCGTACCACTCCACCGCGTTGCCCACCGAAGCGGCCGCGACCTGCTGGATGCGCCGACGCGGCCCCGCGACCGCTGCGCCTGTAGCCATCGGTTCACCCCCGTTCTCGACGGCTGACCAAGCCAACACCACTACCCTGCCAGTTGTGATATAAACAGTCAAATTATTTAATTTTATGTTCTAATCAGGACAAGGTGATCAAGTATGTCGTTCGTTTCAGTCAAGTTGGACGATCTCGACCGGCGGTTCCTCGCCGCCCTCCAGGTCAGTCCCCGAGCCTCGTGGGGTGAGATCGCACGGGCTCTGGCCGAGGGCGAGCGCACCGTGGCGCGGCGCCTGCAACGACTGCTCGACAGCGACGTGGTGCGGGTCACCGCCATCCATGACGACCTGCGATGTGGTCTGGGAAACCCGGTGCATGTCCAGGTACGGGTGGATCCTGGGGCCACGGACCGGGTCGGGGAGGCGCTCGCGACCCGGCAGGACACCCGAGGCGTGTTCGCGGTGACCGGCACCGCCGACATCTGGTGTGAGCTGGTCGCGGCCAGCAAGGGCTGCCTCCATGACATCTTGACCAGGGAGATTCCGCGTACCGTCGGTGTTCGGGACATCCGTGCCCACGCAGTACTACGCACCTTCATCACGGTGGCCGAGTGGCACGCGCCGTACCTGTCCGACGAGGAGTGCGCAGCCCTTGCCAGTACGACGGTCACGCCGCTGCGGGCGCCACCGGAACGCGCCACTCTCACCCCGAACGAGCAGAAGGTCGCCTTCCTGCTGGTGGCCGACGGTCGGGCCAGCTTCACCAACCTCGCGACGGTGCTTGGAGTGTCGGTGCCAACCGCCCGCCGGTGGGTCACCTCTCTGTTGGAACGCCGGCTGCTGCACCTGCGAGCGGAGGTGTCACCGGCGCTGCTCGGCCTGCCGGTCGAGGCGCAGCTCTGCCTGGTCATCCGCCCCACCGAGCTGGAGCGCGTCGGCATCGCGCTCGCGCGTCATCCGGGAGTGCGGTACTGCGCCGCGACCGCGGGAACCTATGACCTCATTGTGGAGGTCAGCGTCGCCCACGAAGGGGAGCTGTACCGATTCATCACCGAGACGATCGGCGGGCTGTCCGACCAGATCGACGTAGCGGCGACGTTGATCACGCGGGCCTACAAACGGGGCCACCTGAGCACCTCTCGGCCGGCCGCAGAGGAGCCTGGATGACAACCGACTACCCGACGGCGGACAGCGAGGTCGTCTCGCTGTGTGCGGCGCTGATCCGTATCGACACCAGCAACTACGGTGACTCCGATGGCCCGGGTGAGCGGCTCGCCGCCGAAAAGATCATGGAGTGGCTCGACGAGGTCGGGCTCGTCGGCACCTACTTGGAGAGCGCTCCACGGCGGGCCAACGTGGTTATCCGCATCCCTGGCACCGACCCGCTTCTGCCTGTTCTGCTTGTGCACGGGCACCTGGACGTGGTGCCTGCGGACGCCTCAGCGTGGCAGGTTCCGCCCTTCTCCGGAGAGGTCAGCGACGGATACGTGTGGGGCCGTGGGGCCGTCGACATGAAGCACATGGACGCGATGATGGTCGCGCTGCTGCGGGAGATGGCCCGGTTCGGGACGCGGCCCCGACGCGACCTCGTTTTCGCCTGGGTGGCCGATGAGGAGCTGGGCGGACGATATGGCGCCGGATACCTCGTGGCTGAGCACCCCGACCTGTTCCACGGCTGCACCGACGCGATCAGTGAGGTCGGCGGCTTCTCCATCGAGGTAGGCGGCGGCGCCAGGTTCTATCTCATAGAGACCGCGCAACGCGGGTTGTCCTGGCTCCGGCTGAGCACCAACGGCCGCGCCGGGCATGCGGCTATGGTGCATCCTGATAACGTCGTCACAGAGCTCGCCGGGGCGATTGCCAGAATTGGGCAGCACGAGTGGCCGCAGCAGCTCACTCCGACGACCCGGCGGTTCTTCGAGGAACTGTGCGTAACCTATGGTCTGCCGCTGTCCGACGGCCACCTCGACGGCGTCGTGCACCGGCTCGGACCGCTGGCCCGGTTGATCGGCGCAACGCTGCGCCACACCGCCAACCCCACCCGGTTCACCGCGGGATACGCGACCAACGTGGTGCCCGACCACGCCACAGCCGAGATCGACGGCCGCTTTCTGCCTGGTCTGGAAGCGGAGTTCCTCGCCACGGTCGAAAGGCTCGCCGGGCCACGGGTGGACTGCGAGATCATCGACCGGGAGGCAGCGCTGGAGATGCCGTTCGAGGGACCGCTGGTCGAAGCCATGACGGATGCGCTCCGCGCCGAAGACCCCACTGCGCGGGCCGTACCTTGGTGTCTGCCGGCGGGCACCGACAATCGGACCTTCGCGCGGCTCGGCATCGGCGGATATGGTTTCGTCCCGTTACGTCTGCCGCCCACATTTGACTTCGCTTCGATGTTCCACGGCGTCGACGAGCGAGTGCCCGAAGACGCGCTGGTCTTTGGAGTACGCGTCCTGCGACGCCTGCTCACCAGCTATTGACAACGACGCCGTCCTGTCCATCGCCGATACCGACCATTTGCGGAGAAGCCGGTGCCGTTGCCTGCCACCAGCACCCATGTCAGCTACCCAGCCGGAGCCACCGAGGGCATCGGCACAGTGCTTACAGCGCTGCCGCACCCCGCCGCCGACGGCGGGTGGCTGGTCATTGCCGACCACACGCCGTTTCACCCACTCGATCACACCTGGCCCGACCAGCCGTCCGACACCGGCGAGATGGTCGTCGCAGGCCATCGTCTGACGGTGGTCAACTGCTTGACCGGAGCGGTTCGCGACGGGGACGACAAGCTGTACATCGCCGGGGAGATACCGACCCAGCGCGGCGACGCCGAGTGGCGATGGCTGGTTCTGCACGCCGTCGCGACCGATGTCGATCCGTCATGTCTGATCGGCCAACCGGTGGAGTTGCGCGTGGACGTCGCGCGCCGGCGAAGTCTGTCGGCCGGGCACACCGGTTGCCACCTCATGGCCCTCGCCCTCAACGAAGCCCTGGCTGCTCGCTGGCGCAAGCCGGTCCGAGCCGACGGCCTGGGGCGTCCCGACTTCGATGCGCTGGCGATCGTCTCGTCGCGGATCCGTCCGAACGACAGCACCGACACTTATCGGGTAGGCAAGTCGCTGCGCAAGAAGGGATTCACCAGCAACGGGCTCGCCGAGCGACTGCCCGCCATCCAGCGTCAGGTCAACGATCGGCTCGCGGCGTGGATCGCCAGCGACGCGACCGTTCGGCTGGGGGTGCCTGGACCGGAAGTGACGGCACCTCGGACCTGGAGCTGTGCGCTCGCCGAAGGCACACCGACGATCCCCTGTGGGGGCACCCACCTCGATCGGCTCGGCCTGCTGGCGCGCCTCACCGTCGACGTCACTTTCGACGGCGAAGCTGTACTCGTCGTCGA
>JAICSB010000502.1 GCA_025937115.1 Pseudonocardiaceae bacterium
CGCTGAGTACTCGACGGCGTGCAGGACCATCGCGAGGAGGTACAGGACCAGCGCCGTGCCATACGCGAGGTCACTGTAGGACTCCAGAACCGCGTTGATCGGCACCCTCATCCCCCTCCTTCGACACCACAGCCTTCGATATCACAGTAGGCACCGGGGGCTGTGCCCGGCCGGGCGGCAGCAGGTCAGCGGCGATCCGCTCGAATTCCTCACCGTAGCCAGCGGCCTCAGTACGGGCCAACCCGCCCAATTCGACCACGGTACCGGCCAGTTCCGCCGCTGTGACGCGCACCCACAATCGGCGGCGCTTGACGATCAGGGACAGTCCAAGTCCGCCGAGAATGAGCATCGCGAAGCCGAGCACCCAGAGCTGCGTCGGGTCGTAGGAGACCTGCAGCGACACAAAGCGGGTCACCCCGTCGAAGTGCACCACCGTGTGGTCGGGCAGGGTGAGCTGCTCGCCGGGCCGCAGGTTCTGCCGCGCCACCTGCTTCAAGCGCCCCGAGTCCACCATGGACTGATCGATGGAGAAGATCGACTGCCCGCGGCCGGAGTTGTTGCCCAGATCGCCCTTGAGCACGTCGACCGCGACGGCCGGATCGAGCAGGTCCGGGAACGCCGAGGACAGCAGTGAACCGCGAAATGTC
Source organism: Pseudonocardiaceae bacterium (assembly GCA_025937115.1). Next base: position 648 of record JAICSB010000502.1, read on the forward strand.
GCGGTTGGCGCGAACAGCCCGGTGATCGCAAGCTGGCCGGTACGCCGGGTCGCGTCGTCGGTGACCCCGGGTGGGTCGAATTTGGTGGTGCCCTCCGACAACATCGTGCCCAGCTCCACCGGCGGCCACTGAACTACGGCGCTGCGCTGCTGCCCGTCCGGGAAGGTGACCGTGAATTGGGGCGCATAACCGTGGCCGAGCAGGTACACCCGGGTGCCGCCGATCCGCAACGGGTCGTTGACCTTCAACAGGTAGGGATGCCAGGTGCCGGAGGCGAGGTCGTCGGGTCCCTGGTAGGTGATGGCGGCTCGGTAGTCTTCTGGCGCTCCGGTGGGCAGGTAGGTCGGCCTGAAAGCGTTGACTTGCACGCAGAACGGGGTGAGCGCGGTGCCGTCGACCGACCGCCCTGGGCGGAACGAGTCGTAGGCCAGCGAGCCGGAGTTGCAGAACTGTGAGCCGTTGGCGAGCACGATCACCTGGCCCTCGTAGCCGACCAGCTTGCCGATCGCGAAGGACACCAGCAGCCCGAGCAGGGCCATGTGGAAGACGAGGTTGCCCGCTTCGCGCAGGTAACCACGCTCGGCGGACAGCGTCCGGATGCCGCCGGACTCCGCACCCTCGGCGATTCGCCAACCACGCAGCCGTCGCCGTGCGGCCGCGATGACCTCAGCGGGGGTGCTGGCGGACTGGCCGACAGCGTGATGCGGCAGCCGGGCGAGGTTGCGAGGGGTGGCCACCGGGGCCCGGCGCAGCTGCCGTGCGTAGTCGATGCTGCGCGGCACCACGCAACCCACCAGCGAGATGAACAGCAGCAGGTAGATCGCGGCGAACCACGGACTGGCGAAGACCTCGAAGAAACCCAGCCGGTCCAGCACCGGTGCCAAGATCGGGTGCTGCGCCTGATAGGTCCGCACCCGCTGGGCGTTGAGCGAGTACTGCGGCAGCAGAGCCCCCGGCAACGCGCCCAGCGCCAGCAGGAACAGCAGCGCCAGGGCAGTGCGCATGCTCGTCAACCCGCGCCAGGTATTGCGGGCCAACGCCGTCAACTGCGCCAATCGGTTCATCAGATCGGCGTCTCGAAACCCCGGACCGGCCCTTGGAGTACGGCGATGAGCTCCGCCCACACCCCCGTGACCAGCGCAAGCCCGACCGCGATGAGCAACGCACCACCGGCGAGTTGGACCCCGCGGACGTGTACGCGCAGCCAGGACATCGCCCGGACCGCGCGCCTTGCGCCGAAAGCAAGCACCAGGAAGGGCACCCCCAGGCCGAGGCAGTAGGCCACCACCAGCAGCACTCCGCGAGCGAGGCCACCGCCGGGGGTGCCGACGGCCAGCGCGATCACCCCGGCCAGCGTGGGTCCCAGGCACGGTGTCCAGCCCAGCCCGAATACCGCGCCGAGCAGCGGTGCCCCGAGCAGGTGCCGGGGCCCCAACCCTGGTCGCGGGTGCACCCGCAGGTCGCGTTGCAGGGTGGGGACCATCCCGACGAACACCAACCCCATCGCGATGGTGATCACACCACCGACGCGCTGCAGGATCACCTCGTTGAGGGTCAGCCGGTCCGCGATCCCGAGCACCGTCACCACGCTGGCGGTGAACACCACCGAGAAACCGAGCACGAATAGCGCGACCGCGCTGAGCACCCGCCCCCGGCTGCGATCGGCGCCCTCAGCACTGTTGCCATCAACACCAACCAACCCCGTCAGGTACGCCAGGTAGCCGGGCACCAATGGGACCACGCACGGCGAGGCAAAACTCACCGCACCGGCCACCACCGCCAACCCCGCCGCCAGCAACAGCGGCCCGGAGATGGCGAATTCGGTGAGCCCCACATCGCTCAGCGTAGGTCGAGGCAGCTCGTCACGTACCAGCCACCCCGTGTGGGGGGTGAAAGGGGTCAGGCCTCCGCCGCGATGCGCGCCACCACTGTCTGTAGATCCTGCGCGTGGATGGCGTGCAGGAATACTGCGGCGACCCGGTGGTGGCGGTCCAGGACGATCGTCAGCGGCACCACTGAACGAGGGACACCGTTGAGCGCGAGCAGCGTCCGGCCGGGAGGGTCGAAGATCGACGGGTAGGTGAGACCGAAGTCGCGGGCGAAGTCCGCGCCGGCCTGCCGGCTGTCCCGGACGTCGATCCCGACGAACTGCACCCGCTGAGCCGATGTGGCACCAGCCACCCGTACCAGGTCGGCGGCTTCGGACCGGCACGGCCCGCACCACGAGCCCCAGACATTGAGCACCACCGCCTGGTTGGGATAGCCCGCCAGCGACACCGTGGTTCCAGGTTCGGTCACGCTGTCCCCGGCCAGCGTGCCGACCGTGCCCCGGCTAGCCGGCGGATCGTAGAAGATGTCGGTCTTCCCGCCTGGAGTGACGAACTCGAAGGTGCCACCGTGGGTTACCGCGTCGGTCCCGGTGGCGCA
>JAICSB010000399.1 GCA_025937115.1 Pseudonocardiaceae bacterium
CACCCAGGTACGTCTCGTCATCGAGAAGCGCCACGTTGTCGGTGCCCGTGTCCAGCACCACCGCCAGTACCCGGTGTGGGTGGATGCCCGCCGCGGCGGTGTAGACCGCGAGTTTGCCGATCGCGATCTCGATGCCGCCCACGCCCTGGTCGCCGATGCCGAGGATGCCCTCCGAGTCGGTAGCCACGATCAGATCGACGTCCTCGGCGGCCATGCCACAGTTGCGCAAGGACGCCTCCACGTCCTCGGGCCGGTCGACGGACAGGAACACCCCGTGCGGGCGACGGAACTCATAGCTGAACCGCTCGATCGCCAGCCCGACCGTCGGGGTGTAGATCACCGGCAGCATCTCCTCGATGTGCTCGCACAGCAGCCGGTAGAACAGCACCTCGTTGCGGTCCCGCAGATTGGCCAGGTACACCCAGCGGCGCAGATCGTCGGCCTGCGCGCGGTACTGGCCGTAGACCCGCCGCACCTGCCCGTCCAATGTGCTCACAGCGGTGGGCAGCAGGCCGGTCAGCCCCAAGGCCTCGCGTTCTTCCAGCGTGAACGCCGTCCCGCGGTTAATCGTCGGGCTGGTGAGCACGGTGTGGCCCCTCGCGAAGATGCGCGCTACCACGCCGTCAGCGGTGGCAATGAGGTCGTATGGCGCTTGGTGCATGTGTGGACCTTCAACCGTAGGTGGCGGTGTGCTGGTGGCGCTACTTAGCCGTTCGGCATCGGCGTGACGACCCTGGAACCGGGTGGGGCACGCATCTCGATCATCCAAGATCGGTCCCGCGTGGATCGCAAACGATCGATTCAGGGACACCGGTGTGGCCCTCGCGGACGTTGAGTATCCGCGAACCTGTGCCCGCCAGGAGACGGCTAGGCGTTGAGTGCCACCTAGGAGGTCGGCGTGTCACGTCAGAGGTTGGTGTGCCGTCCTCGTTGTGGCTTTGGATGGCGGTGATGATCTGGGAGGCCCAGTCGGTGGGGTGTTGGTGTCCGAGGAGGTCGACGAGGTGTTCTAGGCGTGTGCGGCGTTCTGCGGGGGCAAGTGTCAGGGCTTGCTGCAGGGTGTCGACGAGGCTTGCGGGTGAGCGAGGGTCGGTGAGCAGGGCTGCGGTGCCGAGTTGATCGGCGGCGCCGGTGCGGTGGGAGAGCACCAGCACGCCGGACAGGCCGGCGGCTGCCTGGGCGGCGATGAACTCCTTGGCGGTCAGGTTCATGCCGTCTTGCAAGGAGGTCACCCAGAACACGTCGGCGGCGAGGTAGTGGTCGATCACCTCAGTGAAGGGCAGGTTGCGGGGTAAGTAGTCGATGGGTTGCCAGTTGCTGGTGCTCCAGGCGTGGTTGACCTCCGTGATGCGGCGTTCGAGTGTTTGGCGTGTCGCGTCGTAGGCGGTGATGCCGGATTCGGGGGGTGGGCACACCAGCCTGAACCGCAGGTGCCCCCGCAGTTCGGGACAGCGGGCGAGCAGCACCGCGATGGCCTCGACCTTTTGCACCGGGGCCTTGGTGTAGTCCAGGCGTTCGACGGAGAGCACCAGCGGTCCGCTGACCGGTCGGTGGTGAGGTTTGCGGGTGCGGGCCAGTGCTTCGATGGCGGCACGGTCGATGCCCAGCGGATGCACGCCCAGGCATGGCAGCCGGGGGGCGCCGGCGAGGGCCTGGCGGAAATGCTCGGCGAAGGCTTCGGTGTGGAACCCGGCCCAGTCCAGGCAACCCAGGGAGGCGCGGATCTCCGGGGCGGTGGGCAGCGCGGCGAAGATGACCGGCGGGGGGAAGGGTGTGTGGTGAAACAGGCCTAGCCGCAGGTCGGGGCGGGTCGCGCGGAGCAGGCCGGGCACGAGCCACAGGTTGTAGTCGTGCAGCCAGACGGTTGCGCCCGGTGCGGCCCGGGTGCTGATGTGGTCGGCGAAGCGTGCGTTTACCGCACGGTAGTGCGCCCAGGCGGCCGAATTGAAGCGCAACCGATGAGGTTGGGACATCAGCACCGGCCACAGCGTCTCCTTGCAGGCACGGTGGAAGTACCCGGCCCATTCGGTGGGGCTCAGCGGCAGGAACGACAGCGGCAGCCCGGTGTTGTGCCCGTCCAGGCAGGCCGCGGGTGAGTCCTGTGCGAGGACCGCGGCGGCTACCCAGATGGCTTGCAGGTTTCCGGTGAACAGGCTGCGCAGGGTCGGTAGGACGCCGTTGGGGCTTGACGGCAGCTGCCATCCGTCGGGGGTCCAGCTCACGGGTGGGCGGTGGTAGCCGACCACCAACGGGTAGTCGCGTTCCACCCAGCCCAGGTCCTGAAGGGCCGACAGGACGCCGGCGGCACCCATCTGATGGGGTCTGTGCACGGTGCCGTCCGCGGCTATCGCTGCGCGCAGGGCGGCCTCGGCGTTGCCGACGATCACGCCGTGTGCGCCGAGCCGGAACAGCGACAGGTCGTTGAGGGAGTCACCGGCGACCAGGACCGAGGCCATCGGCCAATGCTGCTCGCGGGCCAGGGCTACCAGGGCGCTGCCCTTGGACACACTCGGAGGCAGCACATCGAAGTAGCGGTTCGCCGAGTACAGCCAGGTGCATCCCAGCGCCCGCACAGTGTCGGTGATCTCTTGCGTTAGCTGCTCGGGGTGCAGGTAAAATGAGCAACGGCCGTCTTGAGCCACGCCGTGTTGATAGGTCAGCGCGGAGAAGCGGGCTAACGCGACGCGCACCCGCTCCGCACCGGGCCAGCCAGCCCGCAGCTGCGCCTGCAGCGCCTCGATCGGGGCCAGGTCCAGTCCGTCGATCACGCTCGCTCCGACGTCGGCGATGATCCAACGCGGCCGTGGCAGCAGCGGGTCTCGTAGCGCCTCGCGTACCGAGGGCAGCCCGCGGCCGGTCGCGAAGACCACCGTGACCTCGGGATGGCGGGCCAGCACAGCATGCAACCGGCGCCGGTCGGCCGCGTCGGCGCCCAGGAGCGTGCCGTCGAGGTCAGCGACCAGGATCTTCATGCAGCGTCTCTCCGGTGGCGCGGGCTTTCCGCTGCCGGGACGGTCGGTGGACGGTCATGGGTGAGGAACGCGGGCGAGCCAGTACTGCAGCCCCGCCAGGTCGGGTGCGGCGCTAGAGCCGGGGCCGGTGGTCGCCGCGGCACCACAGGCGACGGCGGCGTTGAGGCAGTGGGGAAGCTGCTGCCCGGTGAGGTGGGCGTGCACGAAGCCGGCATTGAAGCAGTCACCGGCGCCGGTGGTATCCAGGACCTCGACCGCGACGGCGGCGATGTCATACCGCTTCCCACCCTGGACTGCGGCGGCTCCGGCGCTACCGCGTTTGACGACCACGGTGTCCACGAGGCTGGCGAGCACCTCCAGAGCGTCATCGACAGTGCTAGTACCGGTCAGCCGCAGCGCTTCGTCGGTGTTGGGGGCGAAAATGTCGACCTGGGCGAGGATCTCGCGCACCGTGGGGGTGCCGAGGGTGGCGGGGACGTCCTGGCAGTCCATGAACACCCGTGTCCCGAGCTGATGGGCGACCGCCAGCCCAGCCTGCACGGCTGCACCGTACTGAAGCTTAGGCAGTATCAATACCCGGGGGCGGTGCTCAAGTAGCAGCGCCGTGAGCGACTGTGGGGTGATCGGGTCTTGATAGCTGACCATAGCCCGGTCACCGGGAAACGACAGCGCCACCGTGACGCTGCGCAGTGGGATGGGGTGATGACGAAAGCCGGTCTCGTCGAGACCCTCTGCGCGGGCACCAGACAGGACCTGCTGGCTAAACGCGTCATTGCCGAAGTCGGTGGCCCACACGACGTCGTGCCCCAGGCGGCGCATGGCCATCGCCAGGGTGAAAGCCCCGCCGGGCAGCAGACTGAACCCTCCAGCAAAGACCTCGGCGCCAGCCACGACAGGTCGGGATAAATCCCGAAAGATCAGATCGGCGAAGTAGG
>JAICSB010000618.1 GCA_025937115.1 Pseudonocardiaceae bacterium
CCGCGGCCGAGATGATCTCCCATGCCGCCGACTTGTGCAGTGACTCCGCTGGCCTCGTCCACGACAACGAACGCCGATGGAGGACCTTCCGCCACCGTGTCGGCCAGGTCCTGGCCACCCAAGGCGGCACGCAAGGCTAAGGGCGCACGCAGAAACAAACCAGGCGAGTTAGTTACAGTCGTGTAGTTCGTGGGCGCAGGGTGTAGTTCCAGTCGCCATGGAAGGAGTCGGGCTTGAGTTGTGGGCCGATGGCGTCCATCTCCTGTTTGGTGACCTTGATGCCGCGGGGGTAGCTGTTGGTGTTCGCTTCGGCGTGCACGGTGAGTCCGGTCCGGGTGGTGGTCGCGCCGATCAGGTTCACCATCACCTCGTGGCTGGTCAGCGGGCGGCCCCGCCAGTTCATCGAGATGTGCGCGAACAGTCGGTGCTCGATTTTGTTCCACTTGCTGGTTCCGGGTGGGAAGTGGCAGACCGTGATCGGCCTGCCGATCTCGGTGGCGAGCGCAGCGAGTTCGATCTTCCACAGTCTGACCCGGTACCCGTTGGAGCCGCCGGCGTCTGCGCAGATCAGCAGTCGCTTCCGCTTCGGGTAGCTGACCTGGCCCACCTTGAACCACCACCGGCGCAGCGTCTCCACGGCGAACGCCGCGGTGTCCCCGTCACAGCCCACCGACACCCAGCCGGTGTTCGCTGCCAGGTCGTAGATGCCGTACGGGACGGCCTTGGGCATCGCCGGGTCGGGGAAGTCGTGCACGCCGACTCGGACCGGCTCGCCGTGCGGCTGCCAGTCGCGACCATTGTTCTTGTAGCCAGGCGTTTCTCCGACGAGCTCCTTCTTCTTCGTGTCCACGCTGATCACCGGGTCACCGGTCCTGCGGTAGCGGCGCACCATCGTGTTGATGTGCTCGAACTGGCCGTCGCGGTCCGGGTGCTGCTTGCCCTCGGTGGTCTTGGCGTTGGCCTGCAGGCTGTACCCCGCCTGATGCAGCAACGCCGCCACGGTGCGATCCGAGACACGATGGCCATCAGCACTCAGCGCCATCGCGAGCTGGCGGGTCGACTTGCACGTCCACCGCAACGGCGACTCCGGGTCACCACGAGTCTGCGGGTCGACCAGCGCATCCAACGCCGCAGCCAACCCAGGATCGTTGACCACCGCACGCTTGCGACCGCCACCGGCTCGACGCGACCGTCCCTCGGGCAGCTCCGCCGGCTGGTCCAGCTCAGCCACCGCCTTGGTGACCATCGACCGAGATACCCCGGCGGCCACCGCAACCGTGGACACCCCACCCCAGCCCAGCTCGCGGGCCTCAGCACCCAGCAGCAGGCGGCGCTGACGTTCGTTCAGATGCGGCCACAACGCCGTCACTCGACGCTGCACCCCTTCGACCACCGCCGCGTCAACCACCATCCCGACACGCTATCGGCTCCACGCCTAAGTGACTGGCTTATTCATGCGCGAGTCCTAAGAGGCAATATCAGCAACACAGAGGTAGCCCATCGCCGTTCGCGCGCTTTACCGCTCGGCGGCATAGGACGTTGCGCGGACAATCGATGCTGTTGCTCGCTGATCTACGGAGGTCCCGCAGGACGGCCGCCGCACTGCGATGGATGTAGTCCGCGCAAGCCTCGGCTCGATCTGAATGATGACGAACATGGAGGTACTCGCCGTCGTACGGGCCCACCTCATGGGTTTGGAACTCACTGAACTGTCACCGGGACATGGACCAGGCCGGTGCTGGAGGCGTTCTGGCACGACGACGGAAGCAGCTTCGACTTCCTCGGCCATCGAGCTGCGAGTCTGCCGTTTGATGTCGTCGAACGGTTCGTCGCCGAAGCTCGGCGCAGTCTTTTGCCTTCCGACTAGCCTCCCGCTCACGGCATGACGGCGCGGATTGCGGCACGAGCGTGCAGTGCGGGCCTGCCTGCGCCAGGAGCTCGACGCTTGCGCCCTGGTGCTCGGCGCTTCGGCCAGACTGAGCGAGCCGTAGTCCCGGTTCGGACGATAGTATGTTCCGGTTCGAGTTGGATGCCGAGCGGGCCGAGGAGTGGTCCAGGTGTTCCTTGTCGTGGGTGCTACGGGAGAGCTGGGTGGACGGATCGTCCGCCTGCTGCGCGCCGACGGACACGACATTCGGTGCCTGGTCCGGGCTAGCAGCGACGACGGCGGGCTGCGTGAGGTCGGAGCAACGGTGGTCCGCGGCGACCTCACCGATCCGCCCAGCCTGCGTGTCGCCTGCGAAGGAGTCGGTACGGTCATCGCGACGGCGGCCGCCATCGCTCGCATCCTGGCGGGCGCGCGGACTCCCACGATCCGGGAGACCGATGAGCTCGGCATGCTCGCGCTGGTCGACGCGGCCGAGTCGGCGGGGGTGCAGC
>JAICSB010000294.1 GCA_025937115.1 Pseudonocardiaceae bacterium
CGACGGCGGGCTGGTCGACGCAATTCTCTCGAATGCCGGCTGGACCTACTATGAATTCCTTAACATGCTGGCCGCGCCAGCTTCCGGGTGACCGACAGACGAATGAACCAATACCGCGTTGGGTAATACTCTGAGAGAGTCGTCCGTTAGGACATGTCCGCTATGACTTTGGGGTATGGGTCAGCGGTGCTGGTCGCGGGCTGGGTGAGGGCGAACAGGCCGGATTCAGGTTCGGTGAGGACGCCGCGGGCGACGAGGCCGTATGAGTTTGGCGCGCAGGCTTTCGGTGTTCTTCGGGCGGTGCCGGTGCCGGATGCGACACAGATGTCCTTGGCGCGTAACGGATTGGCTAGTGGCGGCGAACATGGCGAGGATGTGTTGGTAGGCCGGGCTGGCCACGGTGGCGTGTAGGGTGCCAATTCACAGTTGGTGCCGTGACCAGGCACGAATCCGGGCCGGCCAATCGCGCTACCTCTGATTTGAGCGACTGCCCAAGTCGGTTGAGCGGTCGCTCAAGCAGCGTTGAGCGACCGCTCAGAAGCCGATCGCCCAGGGCGTGTGCCCTTGAGCGCAATGAGCGTCATACCTTAGTGGTCCTGGTCGGAAGTTCGTCGGGGGTCATTCCGGTCCCTAGGCGGTGGGGTCGCCCAGGTAGAGGCCGCAGGCGCAGTCGAGGGCTTCTTCGGCGGTGCCGACCGGAGACCCGGTGGGTAGGAATGAATCTTTGTATCCGTCTTTGCTGGCCAGGTAGATGGCGAAACCCCAGCGGTTGGCGTAGCCGCCGTAGCGCAGTCGGCACAACGGCAGTGTGGTGCCGTCGGCGAGGTGGCCGGTGATGTAGGCGAACCCGCCATGGTGGCGCACGTCGAGGGTGCTTAGGGCGGGCCAGCGTTCGCGGGCGCGTTCGCGCAGCCGCTGGCCGAGCGAGGCTTTGGTGGACTCCGGCACGGTGGGCATGGGTTCATGCTGCCCGCTGCGGCGCGGTGGCGTGCATGAGGGCCTCGACCCATCGATGATCGGCGACCGTCTCTCATTGCCGATCATGGATGGCGGGCTAATGCCGGCCCTGTGTGCCTGTCCGGTGTCGTTGACCGCCTCGCAACGGCACCGGTTGAAGAGGATCGCCCGGGGTCACACCAGCCCGCACCGGGATCGGCTGCGGGCCCAGATCGTCTTGGACGCGGCCGGCGGCCACCCCAACGCCGCGATCGCCCGCCGGCGGCGGGTCGGCGTGGACACGGTGCGTAAATGGCGCGGCCGTTTCGCGGCCGAGGGCATGGACGGACTGGACGACCGGAAACGCTGCGGCCGCCCGCCCCGATTCACCCCGGTGCAGCAGGCGCAGGTCAAAGCCCTGGCCTGTGTGTTGTCCGGCATTCAGAATGCCGATGAAGGCGGCGTTGGGGATGCCGACGTGGTGGGGCAGGAACGCCCCGCCGGTGGTGTTCCGGCGGGGCGTTGGTCGGTGCGGTGTCGCTGTTTGTGGGCGAGGTGTCGGTGGTTAGTCGACGACTTCGCTGACCGCGGCGCGGGCGGCGGGTTCGTCGACGAGGTTCTTGCCGGCGGCGAACGCGGCGACGAGGGCTTGCAGGGCGAGGTTGTTGACCGCGCGGGGGTAGCCGCGGGCGGTGCTGTGGATGAGGTTCAGTGCGTCCTCGGTGAAGAGTTGGTCGGGCCGGCCGACGAGTTTGATGTGGTGGGCGACGTAGCTGGCGGTCTCGGTCGCGGTCATGCCGGGCATGGTGTAGCGCAGCGCGGTGCGTTGCTCCAGGGCGGCCAGGACGGCGAGTTTCATGGTTCGGCGAAGCGTTGGCTGCCCGACGAGCAGGCAGGCCAGTGGGGAGTCCTGGTCCATGCCGTGGTTGGTCAGCATCCGGATCGTTTCGAGCTGTTCGTAGGTGAGGAGGTGCGCCTCGTCGAGGACGAGCACGGGGGTGCGGCCGCGTTCCTCGCGTTCGGCGAGCAGGGCTTTGCCGGTCTGGGTGATCAGCCTGGAGCCCAGATGGGACGGGGCTTGGCCGAACGCGCCGACGATCTCCTCGTGGATGCCGCGGACCCCGATCAGCGGGTTGGGCAGGTAGATGACGGTGTGCCGGGACGGGTCGAGGCTGGCCAGGACGGTGCGCACGGAGACGGTTTTGCCGGCGCCGACCTCGCCGGTGACCACGCCGATGGAGCGTTCGCTGATGCACCAGCTGATCCGGGCGACGGCTTCGTTGTGGGAGGTGTGCCGGTGCAGCATGCCCGGCGCGAGGTCCCGGCCGAATGGCATGCGGTGAAAGCCGTAGTGGGCTTGCAGTTTCTCGATCACAGCAACGGTCTCCGGGGTTCAGAACAGGGTGGCGGGCGAGTTGTTGGACGGGGTGTCGGACCGGTCGATGGGCTGCTCGGGCGGGGGCCCGAACGCCGCATAGTTGACCTTGTTGGCGAGTTCGGCGGAGTGCGCCGCGTCGATCAGGCCGAGGTAGTCGATGCCGGTTGTGGGTTTCGGTTGTTCGGCGGGGACCTCGGGGCGGGCTTTCGGGTGCGCGTGCCGGTTGATCTGGAACGGCAGGGCGGTGCCGGCGTCGGCGCCGTCGACGCGGACCCGCAGATAGGTCATGTCGAACGGGTCGAAGACCAGCTCGACGCGGCGTCCGACCAGGTGCGGGTCGACCTGGTAGCGGTTGCCGTGCAGCGAGACCAGTGCGGTCTTGGACACGGTGCGGTGGTCCGACCAGCGAAACGCCTCGGCCAGATCCGCCGGTGCCGGAACCGGGAACGGGGCGCCGGTCATCCACCGCGCGAGGGGCGCCATCCCGGTCTCGGAATGCTGCCGGCGGTGATAGACGTTCTCGACCCAGGCGGTGAACAGCCGGTTCATCTCGGCCAGATCGTGCACCTGCCGGCCCGGTTGGCCATCACCGGCGGCGATCTCGACGACGAACCCGTCGTTGACGGTGCGGAAAAACCGCTCGATTTTGCCCCGGCCTTGCGGGCGACCGGGGGCGGAGTGCACCAGCTTGATGCCCAGCTTCGCGCAGGCCCGCAGCAGCCAGGAATCCACGAACGCCGACCCGTTATCGACATAGACGTGCTCCGGAACGCCGCGCGCGGCGAGGGCCGGGCGCAGCGCGGCGGCCAGCCGGACGGTGTCCTCGGCGAAACCCCACCGGTGACCGACCACGGCGCGGGAGTGGTCGTCGATGAACGCGAACAGATACGTTTTGCGGCCCTCGACGCGGGGACCGTGCAGGGCGTCACCGGTCCAGATCTCGTTCGGCCGCGAGGCTTCGAACCGGCCGAACACCCCCGGCGTGACCGGCTCGCCGGTGGCCACCCGGTTCAGCCCGGTGCGCACGAACATCCGCTGCAACGTGCGCTCATCCGGGGCCCAGCCGTGCTGGGCCGACAGGATCCGGCGGATCTGCGCCGCCGAGCGGCCCGGGTTCTCCTTCTTCAACGCCGACGCCAGCTCGAGGACCTCGGCCGGGGTCCGCGGCTGCGACTGGCGCGGCGAAGGCACCAGAGCGTCGAACCCGGCCCGCTGCCACTCCGCAATCCACCGGTCCAACGTCCACCGGCTGATCCTGATCGACCGGCCGTCCGGGTCGGTATGCGTCATCGCGGCCAGAGCCCGCACCAGCTTGCCACGCTGCCGACCGGTCAATGTCGGGTCGGCGGCCTCTCGGATCAGCATGTAGCGGAACAGGCCGATCCGGCGGGCTCGTTCGACCCGGGTGGTCTGTTCATCGTCGTGCTTACTCAACGCAGGTTTCCTCACACACTCGCGGGATCAAGATCTCGCGAAGGGTGTCAGCGCCTTCTGTCCATGCGTCAGAGCCAACTGGTGTTGCACCCGCCTCACGGCCAGCACGGTGCCAGCAGGCAGCCCGACGACGCTGCCGACGCCCACCACCACGGCGACACCCCTGCGATACGCGGCCACCGCGACCGTGCCGCGGCGACCGCCCCGAGCACCGCCGCGACCGCGTCCGCGAACGGCGTGCGTGTCGCCGCCGGCGGCACCGGATCCACCCCGATATCGACCTGCAGCACCGTGAACCACGCCCGCAGCACCTCAGCCCGAGCGGCGAACGTCCGCAACCAGCCCCGCACCGTCTCCACCGGCCGGCCCAGCCCGACCGCGATCGGGCGAGCCCCCGCACCGGCCGCCTTCGCCGACAGAGCCGCCCCGATCACCTCGACCAGATCAGCCCGCCGCACCAGCGCGAACACCGGTAGCAGCACATGCGACACCCGGCACGACGAGCACCGCGCCCGCCGGGGACGCACCACCACCGGCCCCGTCAAGCTCCGCAACGATCGGGCTCGAGCCCACCCCCACGGACTCAACGAACACCCACAAGCCGGGCACGCCAACCCGCCCGACACCAACCCCGTCTCGACCTCGACCGGGTTCGCCCCTACCGTGAGCACAGCGCCTCCGTGCGCTACACGGCCCTCCCGGGACGTCTGGCCAAAGAGATCACCGGGAGGGCCTCCGCATGCCCTCCATCGGCACGGTGCCGCCCCAAACGAACACCACCACCCGACCGGCACGCCTCAAGATCCGTCGCGCACACAATGCCGCATCCACGCCGCTCCGATCAGCACGCTCAGAGTCGCGGGACAGCCTGGGCGCTGAAAGCGGTCGACAACCTCCGGTGGCGGGACCGGCCCCGGCTGGTCTGGCTGGTGTTCATCCGCCGCGACCCGCTCACCCGCCTCGTCTCCCCGCTGCCGGTGCCGGCCGTGCCGGACTTCACCGCCCTGCCCCTCGGGATGCGCGAGGACACCGTCACCTACCTGCTTCGCCTGCTCGCCACGCATCTACTGATCGTCGGCGCGACTCGGGCCGGGAAGGGCTCGGTGATCTGGTCACTGATCCGTGCCCTCGCAAGTGGTGTCCGCACCGGCCTGGTGCGGTTGTGGGTGATCGA
>JAICSB010000506.1 GCA_025937115.1 Pseudonocardiaceae bacterium
GCACCGCGGTGTGCGCGCCACGCGGACCGGTCTGTGTGCTCGCGGGTGCGGGCACCGGAAAGACCCGCGCCATCACCCGGCGGATCGCCCAGCTGATCCGCACCGGCCATGTCGCCCCCGGGCAGGTCCTTGCGGTGACGTTCACCGCTCGCGCAGCGGGGGAGATGCGCACTCGATTGCGTGATCTGGGGATAGCCGGCGTACAAGCTCGAACGTTTCATGCCGCGGCGCTGCGCCAGCTGCGTTACTTCTGGCCCCAGGTCGTGGGCGACCAGCCGTGGCCGCTGCTGGAGCATAAGCTGCGGCTGGTCGGCCAGGCCGCGCAGCGGGCCGGCGCCGGCGCCGGTGCTGATGAGCTGCGTGACTTCGCCGGTGAGATCGAGTGGGCCAAAGCCAGCCTGGTCACGGCTGCGGACTATCCCGCCGCGGTGGCTGCGGCCCGTCGGGCCACCCCGGTGCCGGCCGCACAGGTCGCGGGTGTCTACGCCGCATACGAGGAGCTCAAGAACCGCAACCGGATGCTCGACTTCGACGATCTGCTGCTACACACCGTCGCCGCGCTGGAGGAGCATTCAGCGGTGGCGCAGGAGTTCCGGGACCGCTACCGCTGCTTCGTCGTCGATGAATACCAGGACGTCACGCCACTGCAGCAGCGGATGCTCGATGCCTGGTTGGGCGCCCGTGACGACCTCACCGTCGTCGGTGACGCGAACCAGACCATCTATTCCTTCGCCGGCGCGACCCCGCGCTTCCTGCTGGAGTTCACCAGGCGATTCCCGGATGCCGTGACGGTCCGGCTGCACCGCGACTATCGCTCCACACCACAGGTCGTGTCGCTGGCGAACCGGGTGATCTCTGCTGCGGCCGGTCGGCCGGCGGGAGCCCGGCTGCAGCTGACGGGCCAGCGGCCGCCCGGCCCGAGGCCGTCGTTCTCCGAGCATGATGACGAGCCCGCCGAGGCCGACGCAGTGGCCGAGGCCATTGCGGAGCTGCTGCGCCACGGCACCCCGGCTGCCGAGATCGCCGTTCTGTACCGGGTCAACGCCCAGTCCGAGGCGTACGAACGGGCATTGGATGCCGATGGGATCCCGTTCCAGGTCCGCGGTGGGGAGCGGTTCTTTCACCGTCCGGAGGTCCGGGCCGCGATCCGCGGACTGCGCGCGGTTGCTACCGGATATTCGTCCCGGCCGCCCACCGGGGATTCGGCGGTCGGGCTGGGCGGCACTGTTCGCGCCGTGCTGGCCCAGCAGGGCCTTACCACGCAGCCGCCTGCCGGTAGTGCTGCGCGATCCAGATGGGAGTCGCTGCGCGCACTGGCCGAGCTGGCTGATGACCTGGCCGACAGCACCCCCGACGCCGACCTTGGCCAGCTCGTCGCAGAGCTTGACGCCCGCGCCGACGCAGCGCATCCACCCGCTGTGCAGGGCGTGACGTTGGCCTCCCTGCACTCGGCGAAAGGGCTGGAATGGGACGCGGTTTTCCTGGTCGGGCTCGTCGACGGGACGCTGCCCATCCAATACGCCGAGGGTGACCAGGCTGCGCTGGAAGAGGAGCGCCGGCTGCTGTACGTCGGTGTCACCCGGGCTCGCCGTCGGCTTGCGCTGTCCTGGGCCCTGTCGCGCAGTGAGAGGGGGCGTCCGCGGCGTCGCAGCCGTTTTCTCCACGGCCTGGTGCCCCAGGACGACCCGCCGGCGCGGTTGCGCTGACGGCGATCGCCGGGATGGGTACGAAAAGCAAGAAAATCGGTTGCCGGTGTATCACCAGCGCCCTAACCTTGCTCTTACTCCTGGAGGCGGTCGTTGCATGCGGCTGACCAGGGCGGATCATCCAGCCACTGAGCGTGGCCCGAGTGGGAGGGAGGTGCTGGCGATGGAGACGTCTATGACCACCGGCGCCCGCGACCTCCGCCAGTTCGGGGCCCTCAGTGTACCTGGGGGGACCTGGTCCAAGCGTCTGCGGACCGTGCCGGCTGGCGCGCTTCGGTTGCGCGCTGGAAGTCCCTTCCAGGCCCGCTACCGGGTTCTGGTCCACCCGATTGGCATTGATCAGCCCGTTACCGATCGCATGCGTGTGTCCGCATCGGAGCCTTGATTCTCGAGCCAGCAGCAACCGGCTCATAAAGGCCGCGGACCCCGCAGCGGGATCCGCGGCCTTTATGTGTTGCTAGGTCCTCATCCCGCGGCGGGCACGGTACCGGCGAGTTCCACCGGCACCACGACCGAGGAGGAGAGACAAGTGTTGACCGCGACCGTCCCGCTGGATGGGGGGGCGCTGCCCGACCTGCTGAGTGCGGCGGAGCTGGCCCACCTGCTCGATACCGCGCATTCTGGCTCAGTCGCTCTGCCCTGCCGCGCACACGATCCGGATCTCTGGTTCTCCGAGTCGCCAGCCGACCTGGAGCAGGCTAAGCGGCTTTGCGCAGGTTGCCCGATCAAGGCCGGCTGCCTGGACAGCGCGCTGTCCAGGCAGGAGCCCTGGGGCGTCTGGGGTGGCGAGATCTTCGAGCACGGTGCGGTCGTCCCCCGCAAGCGCCCGCGGGGTCGGCCCAGCAAGACCGCCCTGGAACAGGACCGCGCCAACCGCGAGCGAGCTGAACGGGAAACCGCCGCCTAACCCGTTGGGGGCTCTTCACGAGCCCCCAACCTGGCCCCGCGTGCCCACCACGACGTCCAACCCTGCGCTGTCGCAGCGACTGCGCTGCCGTCGATCAATGACCTGGCTGGAGCACAACGACATGTTGCTGCACGAAATACTCGCCCGGGACCGAATGCGGGATGACCAACTCCGGGCCCGCCGCGAGCGGTTAGCCCGGCGGCTGGCCACCGCCCGCCGGTGGCAACGGCTGGCCCGCTACGCCGATCGGCGGGCCGGCCGCGCCGCTGAACGCCTCTAGCCAGTTGGTACGCACGCTGTCCCTTTACTGGTATCTGAGGGCTTCGATAGGCAGTAGCCGCGCGGCGCGGTAGGCCGGGTAGCCCCCGGCGACGAGCCCGATTGCGAGGCTGATCGCGAAGGACACCACCACGGGAAAGATCGACAA
>JAICSB010000070.1 GCA_025937115.1 Pseudonocardiaceae bacterium
CCCGGCGTAGACCAAGGGAAGCTCGACGTTGCGGATTGCGCTGGTGCGGGCAATCAGGTTGAAGGACTGGAACACGAACCCGATCTTGTGGCTGCGAATTTTGGCTAGCCGGTGGTCGGACAGCCGGCTGACGTCGGTGCCGTCGAGCAGATACCGTCCGCAGGTCGGAACGTCGAGACAGCCCAGGATGTTCATGAGCGTGGTCTTGCCGGATCCGGACGGGCCCATGATGGCGACCATTTCACCGTCATCGACGGTCAGGTCGACACCATGGAGCACCGGCACCGCGACCTTACCCATGTGGTATGCCTTGCTTACATCCTCAAGCTGTATCATTTCGCTCCTCGGTCTGGATATCGCGGCGGGAATCAGTGTGGCGATAAAGGCCACCGCTACGAGCAAGGCTTGACAACCTGACATTCCCGAGCCTAAAAATCGGAAGGTCGACGGTTCGACCCGCGCTGGCGATCCTCTTCACCTCAGGTTTAGATATTTATTGATCTCGGGAGTCCATACCGGTGACCCAGAGCCCACGACGGGGTTCGGGAAGCACTGTTGCACCCATGCCGGTCAGCACCCTGGCAAGTCCGCTGCGGCGGGGGTAGCGCACGAACACATCGTTTCCGACCTGCTTGCTCAGTTCGCCTACCTCGATCATGCTCACGATGTTGCCGTCTGCGGGGTGCGTGCACATCGGAGCGGAGTCCGAGATTTGGAATCGGACCCTGATCCGATACGCCGTTTGACCCGAGATGGCGACGGCCGAACCGATGTGACCGAACCTGCTGGTGTCGGCTTTAGCCGGCTACCCACCGCGACGTTATTCCGGTAGCGGGCGCGGCGGGACGCCGATCTCTTGCATCCGGCGGACATAGTTCTGGTAGTGGCGGCGGGCCTGGCCGAGGCGTCCGGCGCCGAGCAGGACTGCGACGAGGTTGAGGTGGGCTTCCTCGTCGTAGGGATCTTGTTCGAGTAGACGCAGCGAGTAGCGCACGACCGCGTCGGTATCAAGGGTTTCGCGTAGCCGTGCAGCCAACGCCCGTAGCAGGGCGATGTGGGTGGCGCGAACCTCTTCAGCCAGCCCGGCGGCCCATTCCTGGTAGGGGTCGTCTTCGAGGAAATCCCCGGTGTGGGCGCTGAGAGCGGCGGCGAGTCGCACGGGCGCGTCCGGTTCTTTGACTCGGTCTGCCTCCAAGGCAGCGGTGGCTTGGGTGAGGAAGTCCTCAACGTCGACGCTGACTTGGGTGAGATCCAACGACACCGCACCGCCGGTGCTGACCAAGGGGCCCTCGCCTACCGCTTGGGGTTGGAGCACCTCCCGGACTGCGGACAGCAGCACGGAGAGCCGATTGCCGGCCACGGCCGGGTCCACTTCCGGCCATAACAGTTCCATCAATTGATAACGAGGGGTCGTCCGGCGCCGCGCAACCAGGATCTTCAACAGGTCCCGGGCTTTTTTCGACTTCCATGCAGAATTCGGGATCGGGACCCCACTACGGATCACCCGGAACACCCCGAGGGTCTGGATGGACACTGCGGGCGCGGAACGGACCAACGCACCAAGCGGTCCAGCCACCCGTCGCGACTCGACGTCGACGCCGTGGTCCCGAAGCAACTGGTCTGCGAGGGAGGCGTCGAGCTGGGGGATGGGCGCCCCGATGCGAGCGGCCACGATTCTGGTCGCGGCTTCTTCCAGGCGACAGCCCGTCTCCTGGAAGATGTCGATCGCCTCTCGCAGCGGAGTGGCATCCGCGGCGGGATCGCTGGAGGCGAGCGCCCTGAGGGTGATTCCCTCGGCGAGTCCCGGGTTGTCTCGCCGTTGCCGCGCGGCCACGACAGCCTGGTCGGCATCCGCCGCGGCACCGTGGCGGTCACCCACCATCAAGTTGACCCAGCCGCGGGTCAGCAATGCCGGGACCTTGCGAAGACCTTCACCTAACTCCACGGCCCGGTCTGCACGCTCACGAGCTTGCGCCAGGTCATCAGCCGCAGCAATGCGCGCGAGGCCGATCAGCGCCGAACTGAGACCGAACACGTCATGGTACGGCTCTGCGAGGGTGAGGGCCTCCTCGTACGCCGCCCGGGCTCGAACCAGCTGACCCCTGGTCCGATGCAGATCACCCAGGCCACACAGTGGCCAGGCCAGAAATCGGGAGCTGAGGCGCTGGAAGAGGCCGATGGCAGTGGCGAAGTCGGCTGCCGCCGCCTCCAGCATCCCCAGACGTCCCGAGGCACGGCCGCGGATGGTCAGCGCATGCGCGACAAAGAACGGGTTCTCGCATCGCTCGCTAAGACTCAACGCGATCTGGGCGTCGGCGAGCGCATGCTGTGGCGCTCCCGCTTCGAACTGGTGAAACGCCCGGCAAGTCCGAGTCCACGTCAGCTGGAGCAGGTTCTCGCATGCCTCGGCGCTGCGCAGGGTGTCGGTATAGTGGGCGTCGGCTTGCCGCCAGTCCCCCTCGGCAGCGGCGAGGAGCGCCAAGACATGGTGGGCGCTGGCCCACGCGCGGGGATGGTCGCACCGTCGGGCCGCAGCACGTGTTTGAAGCGCCCTTTTTCGCAGACCCGTGAGGTCGCCGGTCATCCGGTGGGCGCTCGCGGCCAGCGCCAGCACCCGCGTCTCGCCGACCGTATCCTTCCGGTCCAGCCGGGTCCGTCGGGCCAGCGCTATCACCGTGGCGAACTCGCCCTGAGCGAATGCGATCAGCCCGACCCGCCACGCGAGCTCGGGCTCTAGCTCGTCTCGGTTGTGGCTGGCGCGCTGGAAGTGCTGCCGCGCCTGCGCCCACTGCCCCCGCACCAGCTGCGCGTGCCCGAGAACTTGTTGGATCCGCGCATCGTCGAGGTACTCGGCCGGCAACTCAGCGGCCTGCAACACAGCGTCAAGTTCGCCGCGCTCCACCATCGCACTACCATGATCGACCAGCAGCGAAGCGCACGCCGCGTGATCAGCCGCTGCTAGCAGATGTCGCAGGGCCTCGGCCGGGGCACCCTGCTCGATACACTCCTTAGCCGCCGTCACGTGCAGTGCTCTGCGCTCGCTGGCAGACGGCGTCGTTATGTGCTCGAAGAAGTCCTGCAAGGGACGCACAAGAGCCCAGCCGGCGCTGTCCCGTCCGACGCGTCGCACGAGTCCCTGGCGGCTCAGTTCGGTCAGCTCGATCGTTGGATCATGTAGCTCGGACGCGATTTCGGTCGTGAACCTGACTTCGCCGAAGATCGCCAACCTGCGCAGCAGCTGCTGAACCCCCTCGGGCGCGGCACCGAGGACCTCCTCAGCCAGATAGTCATGGAACCGTTCCCCTGGGTGGGACAGCAGTCCCACTGCAGCCAGGCGCTGATCCCTGCCGGTCCTCCGCAACATCTCCACCGCGCAATGCACCGCTGTGGGCCAACCACCGGTGTACTCCCAGACTCTCCTCGACAAGCCGGGCGGACCCCGTCCCACGGTCTTGCGCAGCAGTGCCTCGACATCGGCAACGTCGAAGGCAAGGTCCGGCGCGTGGATCTCCGCGACAAGACCGCGACCCCGCAACCGCTGAATGGAGAAGGGGAGCTCACATCGGGATATCAGGACCAGATGCACCCGATCCGGTGCTTGCTGGCACAGACTCTCGACGGCACGCGCCGCATCGCCCTCCGACGGCAGCCCGTGCAAATCATCCAGGACCACAACAAGATCCTTACTCAGGACACTGCGCAACCACACGCAGATGGCCTCAACAGACAATCCCGGCTGCTCTGCGTCCAGTGCCGCAGTACCCCAGCGCGGCGCGGGCACCGACACATGCGCCTGCAACGCCCCGAACAAGCCGACCAGCAGGCGGTCCGCATCCCCCTCATAGTCCTCGTACCGCAACCACGCGGTCGGGCGATTGCGCGACCAGGCTGCCACTGCCGTGGTCTTGCCCCAACCAGCCGCACCAAGCACCACACAGACCTGGCGCTTCGCAGCGTGGTCCAGCACCTCGTGAACCGCCAGACGCTCGATTCGCTCGTCATTCGGGCCAGGTGGGTTTGCCGCAGCGGATTGCGCCACGCTATCTCTCCTTGATTGCCTCGCGCACTCCACGCAGACCGCGGTCAGGACTGTTGTCGCAGCCGCGCTCTTGGCAGCGAACACCGAGGAGGACAACAATAGTGACAATGATGAATGCCACCAGCCCGATCGGGCTCCTGCATCGTCATCCCTCCTTCGCCGCCCGGGCGCCTCCAGAAGCATCCGACCACGAAGCACCATCCGCCGCTACCCATCTGCACTCAGCGTCCGGTGCGGCTCGGTCCCACAGGTCGTCGCTCTGACAGAACTCGACAGATGGGGGGTGCCGTGGGTATGTATGAGGTCCGCTTTCCCTTCGATTGTCGGATAGGGGGTGCAAGAACCATCGAAACCTTCCGCAGGTGGTGATGTCGGCAACACCGGCCCAGATCCGGTCGCGGCAGGCATCGACGCTGGTCGTCGAGGTGTGTGAGGTGTGATGTCCGGACGATGCCGGACGCCTGGAGGGAAGCTGGGTGGCAGGACAGGAAGGTGGGGGGCCGGTTGCGGAGTTCTGCGCTGGGTTGAGGCGGCTCGTGCAGGGTTGCGGGCTGGACCGGGCAGAGTTGGGCCGCCGAGTTGGGTACAGCCGCTCCCAGCTGTACGAGATCTTGGATGGTCGAATCAGCCGGCCACCGGAGTGGAACCGGCTGGTCGAACCGCTGGTCCGGGCGTGCACCGACAATAACGAGCGCGCGGTCGGCATCTGGCGGCGTCGGCACGACGTGCTCGTCGCGGTATACAGCGAGCTCAAACGACTGCACCGGCCAGCCGAATCATCCGGGCCGGTGGGGATGGTGCGGCTGGTGCCCGCGCAGCTACCGGCAGACGTCGAAATCTTCACTGGGCGCTCCCAGGAGCTGGCCGACCTTGACCGTCTCCTGACCCGCACTGCCGACCCGACGGCTGCGGCGGGAGTCACGGGTAGAGACTCGACGGCAGTAGTGATCTCCGCAGTGTCCGGGACCGCGGGAGTCGGCAAAACCGCGCTGGCGCTGCGGTGGGCGCATCGGGTCCGACGCGCGTTCCCGGACGGGCAGTTGTATGTCGACCTGCACGGATTCGATTCCGAGCAGCCACTCTCAGCAGCCGACGCGTTGGCGAGATTTCTGCGCGCGTTGGGCCTACCCGGACAGAACATCCCGGTCGAGGTCGAGGAACGCGCCGCTGCCTATCGCAGTCTGCTGGATGGGCGGCGGATGCTCGTCGTACTGGACAACGCCGCATCGGTAGAGCAGATCCGCCCACTACTGCCCGGTGCACCGTCGTGTGTGGTGGTGGCGACCAGCCGTGACTCCCTGGCAGGCTTGGTGGCCAGGCACAGTGCCCGGCGCCTGGACCTGGACCTGCTCCCGCTCGAGGACGCGGTCGCTTTATTGGCGGCGTTGATCGGCGAGCGGGTGCAGGCTGAACCTGAGGCCGCCACCACGCTGGCCAGGCTGTGTGCCCGGCTGCCATTAGCATTGCGGGTGGCCGCCGAACTCGGCGCCGGCTGCCCGACTATCAGCTTGGCGCAGCTGGTCGGAGAGTTGGCTGATGAGCAGCGGCGGCTAGAGCTGCTGGACGCCGGTGGCGATGCCCGCACAGCTGTGCGCGGGGTGTTCTTCTGGTCCTACCAACACCTCCCCGCCATCGTGGGGCGGGCATTTCGATTGATCGGCCTGCACCCCGGCCCGGACTTCGATTCCTACGCCGTGGCGGCCCTGGCCGACACCAGCCACGATCAAGCCGAGCAGATAGTGGATCTGCTGGCCCGGGCGCACCTGATCCAGTCTCCCCGTCCCGGCCACTACGGCATGCATGACCTCCTGCGCGCCTACGCCACCTATCTCGCCGACGTCGAGGACTCCGAGGCGGAGCAGCGGGCGGGGTTGACTCGCCTGTTCGATCACTACCTGGCCACCGCCGCAGCCGCGATGGACACCCTTGTTCCTGCCGAGCAGCATCGCCGACCACGCATCCCTGCATCGGCCACACCCACCCCCCCGATGCCCAATCGAGCTGCGGCGCGGGCCTGGTTGGATACCGAACGGGTCACCCTCATCGCCGTCAGCGCATACACCGCCGCTCGGGGCTGGCTTGGTCACACCACTGCGCTGTCCACCACCCTGTACCGCTACCTCGATGCGGGCGGCCACTTCCCTGACGGCCTGACCATCCACACCCACGCATTGCACGCCGCCCGCCACACCGCCGAGCCCGCTGCCGAAGCCGATGCGCTGCTCAATCTCGGCCACATCTACTGGCAGCAGGGCCAGTACGGGCAGGCCGCCGACCACCTTCAGCAGGCCCTCACCCTCGCCCGGGAGATCGGCGACCGGCATGGTGAAACCAACGCGCTGCTCGACCTCGGCATCGTCTGTCAGCGGCAGGGCCACTACGGGCAGGCCGCCAGCCACCTTCAGCGGGCGTTCACCCTCGCTAGCGAGATCGGCGACCGAGTTGGTGAAACCAACGCGCTGCTCAACCTCGGCATCGTCGACCGCCGGCAAGGCCATTACCAGCAAGCCGCGGACCACTACCAGCAGGCCCTGATCCTCGCCCGCGAGATCGGTGACCGGCACGGTGAAGCCAACGCGCTGGACAACCTCGGCACCATCTACCAGCGGCAGGGCCACTACCAGCAGGCCATCGACCACCACCAGCAGGCACTCGTCCTATTCCGGGGAATCGGTGACCGGCACGGCGAAGCCAACACGCTGCTCGACCTCGGCACCGCCTATCGCCGACAGGGCCACTACCAGCAGGCCGCCGACCACCATCAGCAGGCCCTGGCCCTATTCCGCGAGATGGGTGACCGGCACGGCGAGGCCTGCGCCCTCAACCGTGTCGGTGAGACCTTGGTTGCCATTCACCAACCTGATCACGCCATCGCCCGGTACACCGCCGCCCTAACCATAACCGCCCAGATCGGCGACCGGTACGAGCAAGCCCGCGCCCACAACGGCCTTGCCCACACCCACCAGGTCGCCGGCGACACCGACCAGGCCCGCCATCACTGGCACTACGCCCTAGCCCTCTACACCGACCTTGGCGTCCCCGACGCCGAGGTCGTAAACGCTCACCTGACCGCCCTCGATCAAGCAGCGGACGACAACGGAGACCAGGGAAATTCCTTCAGCTGAATGTTAGGCTCGCACTGGTTCGATTTGCACACGCTAGCCCGCAGCTGACCCCCGCGGCGTTGCCTTCGGCAGCGGGCGCGGTTGGACGTCGATTTCCCTCATCCGCCGGACGTAGCCCTGGTAGTGCCGGCGTGCCTCGCCGAGGCGACCCGCATCGAGCAGGACTCCGACGAGGTTGAGATGGGCCTCCTCGTCATAGCAGTCGTGCTCCAGCACGCGCATCGTGTACCGCACGACCGCGTCGGTGTCGCCAGCGTCGCGCAGCCGTACAGCTAAGACCCTCAGGAGGGCGATGTGGGTGGCTCGGACCTCTTCAGCCAGCCCGAGGGCCCACTCCGGAGAGGGGTCTTCTTCGAGGAAATCCCCGGTATAGGCGGTGACAGCGGCGACGAGTTGCGCGGTCGCACCCGGCTCTCGGCCCCTATCCGCGTCGAGGGCAGCGGTGGCTCGAGTGAGGAAATCCTCGACGTCGATGCTGATCCGGGCGCGGTTCAACGACACCGAGCCGTCGGTGGTGAGTGGATCCTCACCTACTGGTTGAGGTTGGAGCACATCGCGGACCGTGGACAACAGCACGGACAGTCGGTTGCCAGCCACCGCCGGGTCCACACCCGGCCATAACAGGTCCATCAGCTGATCACGCGGTGTCGGCCGGCGCCGTGCAACGAGGATTTTCAACAGGTCCCGGGCTTTTTTCGACTTCCATGCGGTATTCGGTATCGGGACCCCATCGCGCATCACTCGGAACACCCCGAGGGTCTGGATGGACACCGCGGGTGCGGAACGGACCACCACACCCAGCGGTCCAGCGACCCGTCGTGACTCGACGTCAACGCCGTGGTCCCGAAGCAACTGGTCTGCGGCGTAGGCGTCGAGCTGGGGGATGGGCGCCCCGATGCGAGCGGCCACGATTCTGGTCGCGGCTTCTTCCAGGCGACAGCCCGTCTCCTGGAAGATGTCGATCGCCTCCCGCAGCGGGGTGGCATCCGCGGCGGGATCGTTGGTGGCCAGCACGCCCAAAGTGATTGCCTCGGCCAGGCCCGGGTTGTCCCGCCGTTGCCGCGCGGCTGCGGCTGCCCGATAGGCATCCACCGAGGCGCGCTGCCGGTCACCGCCTACCAACTCGACCCAGCCGCGGGTCAACAATGCCGGGACCTTGCGAAGTCCCTCGCCCAACTCCACGGCGTGGGCCGCAAGCTCCCGGGCGCCGTTGAGATCATCAGTCGCGCCGATACGCGCAAGACCGATCAGCGCCGAGCTAAGGCCGAACACATCGTTGCATGGCTCGGCGAGGGCAAGGGCCTCCTCGTACGCGGCCCGGGCTCGCTCCAGCTGACCCCTGGTCCGATGCAGGTCACCCAGGCCACACAGCGGCCAGGACAGGAATCGGGAGCCGAGGCCCTGGAAGAGGTCAATGGCAGCTGCGAAGTTACCCGCCGCTTCGTCCAGCATCCCGAGGCGCGCACAGGCGCGGCCGCGGGTGGTCAGCGCGTGCGCAATGACAAACGGGTTCTCGCATCGCTCGCTGAGGCTCAATGCGATCTGGGCGTCGCCTAGCGCTTGACGGGGCGCACCCATTTCGTACTGATGGAACGCCCGGCTAGCCCGAATCCACATCAGCTGGAGTAGGTCATCGCTCGCTTCTGCGCTGCTTAACGCGTCGGTGCAGTGCGCATCTGCTTGCCGCCAGTCGCCCTCGGCAGCGGCGAGCAGCGCGAAGATGTGGTGGACACTGGACCACGCGCGTGGCTCGCCGCACCGTCGCGCCGCACCATGTGCTTGAGCTGCCATCTTTCGCATACCCACGAGGTCACCGGTCATCCGGTAGGCGCCTGCCGACAGCGCCAGCACACGGGTCTCGTCGAGTGTGTCGTCCCGGTCTAGCCGGGCCCGCACGACTAGCGCTTGGACCTCGTCGAACTCGCCTTGGGCGAAAGCGATCAGGCCAACCCGCCACGCCAGCGCCGGCTCTAGCTCTTCTCGGTCGTGGCCAGCGCGGTGAAAGTGCTGCAACGCCTGTGCCCACTGCCCTCGCACCTGCTGCGCCTGCCCGAGAACTTGTTGGATCCGGGGGTCCTCGAGGTACTCGCCTGGCAACTCGGCGGTCTCCAACACGGCGTCGAGTTGGCCGCTCTCCACCATCGCGCCACCGTGATCGACGATTAACGAGGCGCACGCGGCATGATCTCCCGCTGCTCGCAGATGTCGCAGGGCGTCGGCCGGCGCCCCCCGCTCGATACACTCGTTGGCCGCCACCGTGTGCAGTGCCTTCCGCTCAGTGGCCGACGACGCCGCCCCGTATTCGAGGTACTCCCGCAACGGACGGGCGAGCAACCAGCCGGTGCTGTCCCCTCCGCTACGGCGCACGAGTCCCTGGCGGCTCAGTTCGGCGAGTACGGTCGTCGGATCATTGAGCCCGCGCGCGACCTCCGACGGCGATCTGACCTCGCCGTAGATCGCCAGCCTGCGCAGCAGCTGCTGAACCCACTCGGGTGCGACGCCGATGACCTCCTCGGCCAGATAGCCATGAAAGCGCTCACCCGGCTGCGATAGCCGCGCCACCGCGTCGAGGCGCTGATCCGTCTGGACCGCGCGTAAGACCTCCACAGCGCAGTGCACGGCGGTAGGCCAGCCACCGGTGTGCTCCCACACTCGTCTCGGCAAGCCAGGCGGATCCTTGCCCACGGTCTTGCGTAGGAGTGCCTCGACATCGGCGACGTCAAAGGCAAGGTCAGGCGCGTGGATCTCCGCGACGAGACCGCGACCTCGTAGCCGCTGCACGGAGAAAGGCAGTTCACGTCGGGATATCAGGACCAGATGCAGCCGCTCCGGCGCTCGCCGGCACAAATTCTCCACTACACAAGCCGCGTCGCTACCCGACTGCAACCCGTGCACGTCATCCAGGACCAGAACGAGGTCTTCGCTGAGGGCGCTGTGTAACCACAAGCAGATGGCCGCTGCTGATGATCCCATCTGGGGTACGTCGTCCGGCACCGTACCGGGGCCGGGCGCAGGCACCGGCACGTGCGCCTGCAATGCCCGGAGCAGGGCGGCCAGTAGGCGTTCGGGATCCCCGTCGTGGTCCTCATACCGCAACCACGCGGTGGGACGGCCGCGCGACCAGGCCGCGACCGCGGTGGTCTTGCCCCAACCGGCTGCACCGATCACTACACAAATCCGTCGGCTGGCAGCACGGTCCAGCAGTTCATCAACTGACGCACGCTCGACGTGGTCTGGTGCTGGCGCAGGTGCGTGGAGCTCGGCGGGCGACACTAGCCGGTGTGACCCGACCGGGGGGCGGTTGGCGATTATCACCCACTGAACGTACCTTCGTTGCCAACTTTTCACCTATTAGAGAGTCTAGTTAATCCGGTAGAGGTGCCAGATCCGGTCGGCGGCTAGATCCAGTCACGGCGGCGGAACAGCAGGTATAGCCCGGCTGAGAGCACGATGATGATGATGGTTGAGACATAGAACCCGGATGCTTGACCAAACCCGGGATAGGGCACGTTCTGGCCGTAGAACCCGGTGATGGCGGTCGGTACCGCGATGATGGCGGCCCAGCTGGTGACCTGCTTGGTGATCACGTTGAGCCGGTTGCCCTGGATCGTCAGGTTAGTTTCCAGGATGGCCGTGACCAAGTCGCGCA
>JAICSB010000404.1 GCA_025937115.1 Pseudonocardiaceae bacterium
CACCAGCGACGCGTTCGGTCTCCAGTGCTCCCCTGGTGAGGACCCCGTGGCGCTCGAGGAACGTCTCCGCCCGGGCATGCGCCCGGCGGGTGGGATCGAGGTTGGTCGTTGCCGGTTGGTGCACAGGTGACAACGACCAGCGGCCCGCCGCCGTCGGCGGACCGGCGCGCGACGGCATTGGGGGCCGACCTGCGCGCATCCGGGCGTATCTGCCGCGTGGTGCGGTCCGGCGTGGCCGGTGCGCGGCCGAGCGACCGGACACCACAGCCCGCAGCGGCGCCAGCGAATCGTTGGTCAACAACCCTGCCCACACCAGGTCCCACACCGCCGCGACGACGTCGGCGTCACTGGGCGCGGGTTGCGCGTCGGCGAGCAGATTCTGCGCGCTCCGATCGGCTAGCTGCCGGAAGAACAGTGCGCCGCCCCCGGGTGGACCACCGGCGGGGTCCCAACCCAGAGCCCGCAAGACGCCGCGGTGAATCGGCGTGAGCGCGAGCTGTTCATCGAGGTCCGGCAACACCAGGTCAGCCAGGTCGGTGGGAGCAAGCGCGATCCACCCGTCGCCGCCAGGCAGCGACCCGCAACCGATCCAGCTGACGTCACCGGAAATGGTGAGCTCGTCGAGCAGGGCGGGGGAGTAGCCGGGCAACCTGGCCGGGAGTAGCAGCGATTCCAGCGCGCTCGCTGGCACCGGTGCTCCAGCCAGTTGCTCCACTGCACCGAGCACGTCCTCCGGGGTGGGTGCGCTGCGCAGCTGGCGCGCCGACCCCGACCCGTCACGCTTGGTGTCCGAGGACTTAGCGCCCCCGGACCCAGTGTCCCAGGACCGGATGCCGTGCCAGGCCGGCAAGAACCGACCCAGAGCGGCCTGTTCGACAGGTTCCACCTCGGCCCGCAGCCGGGCCAACGATGCTCGCCGCAAGCGCCGGAGCACCTCTGCGTGGCAGTACTCGGTGCCGCTACCGCCAAGCTCCACCGGGCGCAGCTCGCCGTGAACCACAGTGGCTGTCCTGGTCATGCAATCCAAGCCTGCGGTCACCACGGCGACGCCGAGCCCGAAGCGAGCTGCGGCGGCAGCTGCGGTGAACGGGCCCCGGGTTCTGGCGTAGCGCAGCAGAAGATCCCCGAGCGGGTCGGCCACCGGCTCGGTGAACACCTCCGGCACTCCTACCGGTAACGCCACGCCCAGCGCGTCGCGCACCCGCCCGGCGTCCTCGATCGCGATCCATCGGCTCTCACCGGCGATGCGCACCGTGATCGCCCGACGGGCGGAGCCGAGCTCGGCGAGCCAGTGCGGGGCGACTCCGCGCTGCGCGGCCTCGGTCTCGGTGAGATCGCCCAAAGCGCGCAACAGATCGGCGGTACTCTCGACGTCGCGGGCTTGCCGGTCGGGGGCAGTGCGCTGCAGCTGCGCCTCCAGCTCGATGAGCACCGCGGGGTCGAGCAGCTCGCGGATAGCCTCAGAACCCAGCAACTCCGCCAACAGGGTCGAGTCCAACGAGAGCGCCGCGGCCCTGCGCTCGGCCAGCGGGGCGTCGAGCTCGTAGAGGAACATCCCCACGTAACCGAACAGCAGGCTGCGGGCAAATGGTGACGGTGATGGGGTGGCGACCTCGACCACCCGCACCCGGCGGGCTCGCACTTGCGACATCAGCTCGCGCAGCCCGGGTAGGTCATAGACATCTTGCAGGCACTCCCGCATCGCCTCCAGCACCACCGGGAACTGCTCGTACTTCGACGCGACGGTGAGCAGCTGGGCTGAGCGCTGCCGCTGCTGCCACAGCGGAGTGCGGCGCCTCGGGTCGCGGCGGGGCAGCAGCAGCGACCGTGCGGCGCACTCCCGGAATCGGGAGGCGAACAGCGCCGAACCGCCCACCTCGGCGATCACCAGTTGCTCGACCTCATCTGGGTCGAGCAGTACGTCCTCGGCGGTCGGCAGTACCTCGACCCCGTCAGCGTCCAGCGCGTCCGGCAGCCGCAGCACGATCCCGTCGTCCGCGCTGGCCACCTGCGCTTCGACACCGCGCTGTTCCCGCAGCCGGGCGCCGATCGCCAGCGCCCATGGCCCGTTTACCTGGGCGCCGAACGGGGAGTGCACCACCATCCGCCAGTCGCCCAGCTCGTCGCGGAAACGCTCCACCACGACTGTGCGGTCATCGGGCACGTGCCTAGTGGCCTCGCGTTGCTCGCGCAGGTAGGACAGCAGGTTGTCGGCCGCCCAGGCGTCGAGCCCAGCCCCCTCGACGCGGAGGCGGGCCGCGTCAGATCCCGCGCCACTCAGCTCTCGGACGAACGCACCCAACGCCCGTCCGAGCTCCAGCGGCCGACCCGGTGCGTCGCCCTTCCAGAACGGCATCCGCGCCGGTTCGCCGGGTACCGGCAGCGCGATGACCCGGTCATGGGTGATGTCGATGATCTTCCACGAGGTGGAACCGAGCAGGAACGTGTCACCCACTCGGGACTCGTAGACCATTTCCTCGTCGAGCTCACCGACCCGCGAGCCGGCGCCGTCGGCTCCGCCGGGAGTCATCACGGTGAACATCCCCCGGTCTGGGATGGTGCCGCCGGAGGTGACTGCCAGCCGCTGTGCCCCTGGCCGCCCGCGTAGCTCGTCGCTGACCCGGTCCCAGATGATCCGGGGGCGCAGCTCACCGAACTCCTCCGATGGGTAGCGCCCGGCCAACATATCCAGGACGGCGTGCAGCGCTGAGTCGGGCAGGGCGGAGTACGGCGCGGCACGGCGGACCAGGGTGGCGAGTTCGTCGACGGTCCAGGGATCCAGCGCCGCCATGGCGACCACGTGTTGGGCGAGCACATCCAGCGGATTGCGGGGGTAGTGCAAAGCTTCGATCGCCCCGCTGGCCATCCGCTCCGCGATCACCGCGCACGAGACGAGGTCGCCGCGGAACTTAGGGAAGACCACACCCCGGGACACAGCTCCCACCTGATGCCCGGCGCGGCCGATCCGCTGCAGGCCCGACGCCACCGTCGGGGGCGCCTCGATCTGCACGACGAGGTCGACCGCGCCCATGTCGATGCCCAGCTCAAGAGAGGAGGTGGCGACCACGCACGGCAACCGGCCGGACTTCAGCTCCTCCTCGACCAGGCTTCGCTGCTCGCGTGCCATGGAGCCGTGGTGCGCCTTGGCGATCACCTCGGGAGCACCGCCGGCGAGCCCGGCCTGGCCCATCAGCTCGGCCGGCATCCGGTCTCGCGGCGTTGCTGGTTGTTCCACTGCTAGCTCGTTGAGCCGGGAGGTGAGCCGCTCCGCCAGCCGCCGCGAGTTGGCGAACACGATCGTCGAGCGGTGCGTGCGCACCAGCTCCAGCACCCGCCGCTCCACCGCGGGCCAGATCGAAGCACGCTGCTCCGTCGGTCCGTCGGGCCCCTCTACCAGCTCGCCCAGCGCCGACATATCCGCCACCGGTACCTGCACGGTGACCTCGATCGTCTTGGCCGATGCTGGCTGCACTACACGAACCGGTCGACTGCCGGCGAGGAAGGCGCTGACCTCGTCGACCGGACGCACCGTGGCGGACAGGCCGATCCGCTGGGCGGGTTTGTCCAGCAGGGCGTCCAACCGTTCCAAGGACAGCGCAAGGTGCGCGCCGCGCTTGGTAGCGGCGACGGCGTGCACCTCGTCGACGATCACGGTGTGGATTCCGCGCAGCGATTCCCTGGCTGCCGACGTCAACAGCAGGAATAGCGACTCGGGGGTGGTGACCAGCACGTCGGTCGGGGTACGAGCGAAGGCGCGGCGCTGGTCGGCCGGGGTATCGCCGGTCCGCATACCCACCCGGATGTCCGGTGTCGGCAAGCCCAACCGGTGCGCGGCCTGCCGGATTCCGGCCAGCGGCG
>JAICSB010000313.1 GCA_025937115.1 Pseudonocardiaceae bacterium
CCGTTGGGGGTACGAGGTCGAAAAGGGGTCCTGACCAGCGGAAACGCTGTTCGGATCCTCTTCGCTATGTCGGCCCGAATCGGGCTGGGGCAACACTGGGGCAACAGCCGGAACCGCCTGGAGCGTTGCCCGGCGCCGCTGAGCTGCCGTGCGGGCCGCATCCATGGCGTAGCCCACCTCGTCGAGGCGGTCCTCGAAGAGGTGACCGTAGGTGTCGAGGGTCATCGTGGCCGAGGCGTGTCCGAGCATCTGCTGGACCACTTTGACGTCGGCGCCGGAGGCGATCGCCAGGCTGGCGGCAGTGTGCCGGAGCTGGTGTGGATACAGCCCTGGGACGCCGATGGCTTGGGCTGCGTCGTCGAAGGACTTGCGGAAGGTGGTCACGCGCAGGGGCGACCCCCGTCGGATCCCGGGGAAGACGAGGTCGTCGGGCCGCTTTCCCGCGATGTAGACGCGCAGCTCTGCGACCAGGAACCGAGGAATGGGGACCTCCCGTCGTTGATGCGTCTTGGGAGTCCCCCACACCAGGCCCTGTCCCTGAACCGGAGTGACAGAGGCGACGATGGCCGCGCGGTGCCTGGCCAGGTCGAGTCGGTTGACGCGCAGGGCGGCCATCTCACCGAACCGGACTCCGGTGTAGGCGAGGAAGAGGACGACGAGGCGGTAGGTCTCGTTGGTGCGGGTGTCGTAACTGGCGTGCTTGTCGGGGTCGACCGGGTAGCCGCAAGCGTGGGCGAGGTCATCGACCTGGTCGTGCGTCAGGTAGCGGTGCTCGTGCTTGCCGACGCGCGGGAGGTTGACCCCGGTGGCGACGTTGCGGGCAAGTCGACCGTCCTTGACGGCCATGTCGAGGATCAGGCTGAGCACCCGGTGGATCTTGGCCACGCTGGCTGGTGACTGGTTCTTGGAGAGCGTGGTGACCCAGGCCTGGACGTCGGCGTGTGACACGGAGCTGAGCCTGATCTGGCCCCACTTCGGCCGGATCTGCTTGCGGATGATCCCGGCGTACCTGGAGTGCGTGGAGGGTTTGAGGTGGGCCTGGCCGGCCAGCCACCTGTCGGCCCAGGCGCCGACGGTGACCTTGGCCAGCTGTGGGTCGACGTAGGTGCCGGTGAGCTTGGCGCTTTCCACCGTTGCCAGGAAGCGTTCGGCGTCGATCTTGCGGGCGAACGTCTTGTTGCGTTGTGCACCGGCGGGCGTCCGGTAGTGGGCGCGCCACACCTTCTGCCCGTTGCGGACGCGCTTCTCGATGCTGGGCATGGTTGATCCTCCCTCTCAGCGCCGACAGGGTCGACGGTCAGTCGTCGTGGTGTGGACGGTTGGTCTGTTCGGTGAGGTAGAGGACCAGGTCGGTGCGCCAGTAGCGGACGTGGCGTCCGATCTTGAAGCTGCGCGGTCCTGAGCCGAGGTGGCGCCAGTAGCGCAGCGTCCCTTCGGGGACGCGGAGGAAGCGGCAGGCCTCTTGGAGGGTGAGCATCTCGTCGCCGGGACTTCCGGTGGGGCGGCGGTTCTCGTTGGGGTTGATCGGTGATGCGGTCATGGCAGTGCTCCTCGCCGGTGGTCATCGCGGACGCTGTGTCCGTGTTGGTCAGCGTGGACTTCCAGGTTCCCCGGATTCCGGGGAACCTGAGGGGGGAACCTGAGGGGGGAACCTGCGTTTGCGCAGGTCAACAGGTTCCCCCCTTTCGTTCTCGAGATGGGGTTGTCACAGTCCGATCCCGGCGGTTGGGGCCGGTGCCGGACGTGGTTCGGACCAGGGGGGAACCTGCCGCCTTCGTGGCCCGGCGGCTGGTCCGTAGCGGTCGAGGTCGTCGATGGCGCGGGTTCTGGCGTGGGTGGGTCCGAGGTCGGCGCGGTCGCGGACGAAGGTCTCGGTCCACTGCCTGCGGGCGTCCACAAGGCTCTCGGCGACGAGGTGGGCGATGTTGTTCTCCCGTCCGCGGGTCATGGCCACGTAGGTGGCCGCCGCGCCGGTGGTTTCCCCGATGACGACGTGGGCACGGTCGACGGTCTCGCCCTGGGCGCCGTGGACGGTGGTCGCGTAGGCCAACTCGACGAACCGGGTCGCGTACGTGGCCGGGACCTCGCGGTCACGGCCACGGCCATGGAGGATGAGGCTGCCGTCGTGGCCGATCTCGGTGACGGTCCAGGTCTGCCGGTTGGTTACCTGCAGGTCGGGGTCGTTGCGGCGGGTCGCGACCCGGTCGCCGAGCCCGATCCGCTCGCCGGCTGCGGTGGCGAGGATCCGCTCCCCGGACCGATCCGTGGCTCGACGGTCGCGGATGGCCGCATTCAGGTCCGCGACCTGTTCGCGGCTGTCGGCGATCACGAGTTCCCCGGCAGCGCCAACTTCGGCGAGGGCTGCGGTGCGTTCGACCTCGGAGGCGTGGAGGACGATCTGGCCGCGTCGGTGCAGGGTGTCGAACACGGTCGCGAGGTCGTTGCCGGTGCGCATCTTGAGGCTGAGGGCGGCGTAGGCGGGGTCGGTGAACCGGTGCACCTTCTCCAAGGTGACGACGGCGGTCGGGTGGGCCCATGCGATGGCGTGGTCGAGGACGCCGCCGCGGCCGACGGCGGGGAGCTGGTGTCGGTCGCCGACCAGAGCGACCCGAACGCCGGTCTCGTCGGCGAGGGTGAGGAGCGCCTGTGCGGTGTCCTGGTCGAGCATCCCGGCCTCGTCGACGAGCAACAGATCACCGGGCCGCAGCTGCGCACCCTCCTCCGGTGACGGGTCTGGTTCCCGGGACCAGTGACCGTCGGAGTCCCAGCGCCAACCGTGCTGATGGATCAGCCAGGCAGCGGAGTGCCCGTCGGCGCCGGTCTCGGCGGCGGCGACCTGAGCGGCCTTCAAGGTCGGGGTCACCACCATCAGCCGGTGTCCCTTGCGCGCGAGCAGGGACTGTGTGGCGCGGAGGGCTGTGGTCTTCCCCGTCCC
The DNA here is from genome assembly GCA_025937115.1 of Pseudonocardiaceae bacterium. The sequence continues at coordinate 2,936 of JAICSB010000313.1, forward strand.
GGCCGCGCCCTCAACTACGATCAGCTGGCCGTCGCCGGCGAGTGAGCCCGCCACGGCGGCTTGGGTTGGGTCGATCCGGACCAGGCCGCGACCGCCGATGCGCACCCGCCGGGCCGGCTGGGTGGAACGTCGCGCGATCCGAGCGATGATGTCGGCCTCGACCTCTACCACCCGCTGCGAGCTGAGGGAACGCAGGTGCTCGGGCACATCAGTGCGGGTGAGCAGCGGGGTGCACAGGGCGGTGGTTCGGGCGGTGATGTCTTCGGCGAGCTCGGTCCGCACCGCGGAATCGGCGACCAGGCAGGTCTGGGCGAGCAGGACCTCGGCCTGGCCGCGGATGTCGGGGGTGTTCCAGGCCGACTTCTTCGCCCCGAGGATGGAGACCACGACCTCGGCGGCCGCGTCGCGGTCGATCCACCCCGGCCGTGTCCCGGTCAACGAAACGGGTCCGGTGGGGTCGCGGTAGCCGAGGTCCCGCAGCTCGTCGTTCCACCGGGCCACCAACTGCTGGCCGTCGGTGGGCACGACCTTGTCCGGGCGGGCCTGCGCCCAGGCACGGCGATCCCACACCTCCCGCAGCCGCGGGCCTGGCTCCTCCCCGGGATGCTGGCTGCGCCAGGTCGCCTCGTACCGGTCGACGTTGCGCCGGATCTGCCTCGTCCGGGCGGAGAACACCCCGACGTACGGCGCGAGCTCGCGGATCTCCCCAGACCCCGGGTCGAGGGTGAACCCGTGCTCGGCGAGAACAGTCCGTAACCCGGGATCGGTGGCCACCGCAGCGTGCCCGATGCCGTTGATCGCCTCAATGCTGTCCCTGATGCCTACCGAATGGATGCCTCGCCAGGCGCCGAAGGCGAACACTCGGGCGTTGACCTGCAAGTGAAGGTGTCGGTGCGGGTCACCGGCGCGAGAGGTGTAGTGCCGGATCACCGCCGCCTCAATTCGTTCGACCGGGACCTGTACCTGCCTTCCCCGCGGCCCGATCCGGGTCGTGGCGTGGCCGGCGACCCAGCCCACGATCTCGGCAGCTGCCTTGTCCTGGGCCACGTCCAGAGCGGCCGAGATCTCCGGGTGCAGCGCGGCGGCCAGGGACCATGTCTTCGGGCCGTTGACGACCACCTCGACGAACCGCAACCCATTCGCATCCTGGCGGAGCCGACCCTTCGGCCCACCGGTGTCGACGTCGTGGCCAGACACCCACCGCTCATACGTCTCGCCGGTCAACGGGCCGACTCGTTCGACGGCATCGGGGGTGGCCACCAGCCGTTCGGCCAGGCCGCTGCCCTCGGCCAGGTAGTAGTCGTCGGCCCGCGACCGATCCGCCTCGAGATACGCACGGGCAGCCCGGGCTGCGCCGCGGTAGAACTTCACCCCACCATGCACCCGAGACCACCCCGTCGCCGGTCCTCACGGTGTCCGTCGACAACCAACGAACCCCTAGAAATGACTCGCGGGCCGCCCCACCCGGGGCGACCCATCTAGAACCTTCGTAGCATGCGTGCCGCTCAAAGAGGAGGGGTGAAAGGGCAAATCGGGCGGGAGCTTAGAGAGAATTCTGGGGACCGTGAAGAGTCGATGGTTGTCGGTAGAACGGGGATGGCGAGGGAGACAGGGGAGAGCTGATGTAGGAGTGTGTCAGAGGAGAGGGAAGGGGGCCCCTCGGCCTGGGTACGGCGCAAAGAGGCACACTCACATGCCGATGAGCG
>JAICSB010000214.1 GCA_025937115.1 Pseudonocardiaceae bacterium
GAATGACGGCGCGCCTGTGCACTGACGAGCCAGCAGTTCGCCAAAGTCGGTGTCCTCGGACACGAGGACGAACGCGTGCTGTCGCGCGAACTCCAAGATCACGGAGTCGGTGGCGTCCTGCAGATCGTGATCACGGACGTGTGCAGCGCGTCACCGATCGTGACGACGTGCAGCGGCTCGCTCCGGGTGCCCGGTGCCGCTCGACCATCCGGGTGCCGGAGTGGCAAGGTTTTCGTTGGTATGGAGGCCGACCCGCCGAATCCGGACCTATCAGACCGACTTCGTGCCCAGCCTGCTGCAATCGGCGACCGAGGGACCATGGGGAGACAGCTGTCGCACCTACCCCGCGATGGAGTCGAGCTTTGTCCACCTACCGTTGGGCGACCCGCCCGGCAGCGACCATCACCAGCGAAACAGGAGTACTGATGAAAGATCCGGCCATGCAGGAACTTTTCGACGCGACCACCGCTCTCAGCGAGGCCACAAGCAGTTGCATGGGGTACCTCGCTACGCAGAACCCGGAACTTATCGAGTGGGTCAGCGCAGTCAGGGCCCACGCGCGGGCGGTGGAGGCCGCAGTGGAGAGCCTGGGAAAACGCCTCGCGAGCGAGTAGGCCGGGGCTCTGGCCCCCTAGCTGACCATTTCGTCTTACGCCCCAACTCTCAATGGCGCTTCTCAAGGGCGACGGTTTCACGCAAGCGCTTCGCGGCTTCCCGGAGATCAGGATCGGTGCGTGCTTCCGAAGTCATCAGCTCGGCCAGCGCCTCGGCGATGACGTTGAGCTTCTCCTGCGCGGCCTCCTCTGCGCGGCGACTGGCGTTCTCAAGCAGCACCACCAGCAGCAGCGTGAGAACGCTTGCGACAGTGTGAATGGCCGTCTGCCATTCCTTAAGGTCCTCCCACAGAGGCAAGCTGGCCAGCCAGATCGCGACGATGCCGGCACACACGAAGAAGAACGGCGCCTGGCTGACCCTGCGGTGGGCCGCCTGGACAAATCGGTCAAACAGCGAACGCCGATCTCCCCTCGTGCGGGTCTTTGCGGCCTCGCTGCGCTCCACAGCCAGAAGCCTAGTGCGAGTGCACTTTGGAGCCGCTCCGCGCGCCGACGATGATGAGCGCGACACCGGAGTCGCGTCCCAGCTCCGGACGGTCCGACCGTCCGACGCTGTGGCCAGCCGCCGCCCGTCCGGCCTGGCCGACCAGGAACCGTCCTGGGGTTTGCTGACCGCGAAATGCATCCTTGACCTTCTGCCAGTTTGCTTCAGATTGCCGGTCACCTCCAGGACCTCCCTTCATCGGGGTCCTGGTGTCTCGTCCTGGAGCCGTGGGGCGCATCTGGCAGAATGTCGCACCGGTCCCGTCCTAGCGAGCAGCCGGAGGAATGTTGAGCGAGGTGAGCCGTACACGATCACGTGGACCGTTATATCGAACAGGCCGAGACGTACTTTGCAGGCCCGACCCAACTCTGGACGTGATTGACTTGCGGTGGCGTAAGACCTTCCTGGTAGAGGTCAAAGAGAAGCTTGCTCAACTTGGATTGATGAATTGCGCGGTCTGTCAATCCGAACATCTGACGGTACATCGTTTTCCATTCTTGGCGTTAATGGGTAACCTTCCTCCCAGTATCAGTAATCTTGATGACGCCGAGATGATAGTCGAGTACCTTGTCCGAGTTGAGTGCGGCATTTGTGGTTACGTGATGTTGTTCAGTGCAGAGCGTTTCCGCACCGGAGATGATGAAACCCTGGTACGGGGAATGACTGAACAGGAGGAGGACGAGTTGGAGCGTAGGCATCCGCTTTAGCACTACAACCGTAGATCGTGATCACCCCCGGCGCGAGCTGACGGCAGCGGCGCTCACAACGCAGACGACGATCAGGCTCCAGCAGCTGTGGGTGACGTGGGCGAGGCCACTCACGGTGAGGATGCTGGGCCGCCCGAAGCGGCTACTTACAGTTACGTGATTAGGCCGAGTGGTGCTATCTGCTCGGATGGGACGGCAGAGCGGCGCGAACGTCCTAGTCTTCCGACGATGCTCGGGGCGTCCTTCACCAGAAGGATTAGGGAGCGACCGACCAGAGGTCGCTCGTGAAGTAGAGGACCATGACCGAACTGACGCCCCCCAACGCCGCTCCGACTACGCAAGGCGATGAGAGCCCGATCCATATCCTCTGGATCAACTGCGGTTTGTCCTGCGATGGGGAGTCGGTCTCGTTGACCGCAGCGACCCAACCCAGCATCGAGGAAATCGCCTTGGGCGCACTTCCTGGTCTGCCAAAGATCGCGCTGCACTGGCCGTTGATCGACTTCGAATGCGGCCCGGAGCAAGGTGTTGACAACTTCATCGAATGGTTCCATAAGGCCGACCGGGGTGAGTTGGAGCCGTTCGTGCTCGTCATCGAGGGTTCCATCCCGAACGAGACGATCAACGGTGATGGCCACTTCACTGGTTTCGGTCGCCACCCCGCCGCCGACCAGCCGATCACTGTCAACGAATGGCTGGATAAGCTCGCGCCTAAGGCCACGATCGTGCTCGCGGTCGGCACCTGCGCCAGCTACGGTGGCATCCACGCGATGGCGGGCAACCCGACCGGTGCCATGGGCGTGCCCGACTACTTGGGCTGGGACTGGAAATCCAAGGCCGGTATCCCGATCGTCTGTGTGCCTGGCTGTCCGGCGCACCCGGACAATCTTTCCGAGACGATCCTGTACCTGCTCTACCAGGTTGCCGGCAGGGCGCCGATGATCCCGTTGGACGAGCACCTGCGCCCGCAGTGGTTGTTCGGCAACACGGTGCACGAGGGTTGCAATCGGGCCGGGTACTACGAACAGGGCGAGTTCGCCGAGACTTACGACTCACCGAAGTGCCTGGTGAAGCTCGGATGCGGGGGGCAGGTGGTGAAATGTAACGTGCCCAAGCGCGGCTGGATCAATGGCGTCGGTGGGTGCCCGAATGTGGGCGGTATCTGCATCGGCTGCACCATGCCGGGGTTCCCGGACAAGTTCATGCCGTTCATGGAGTCGATGCCGATCAGTTGGCGCACGGGTTCAGCGATGGCGGTGACCGAAAGCGAGACCTACGGCTCGGTTATCCGGTCGCTTCGCGAGTTCGCCATCAAGCAGTTCGACACCGAGCCCCACTGGCGTAAGAAGGGCTCCGAGCTCATCACCGGCTACATTCCCGACTGGAGCGACAGTCGGGCGCAGCCAACGCGTCTGCGTGCGTGGCGACGCCGAAGCCGGTTCCGCTGATCCGCGGCGAGCGCGTAGTGGGGGAGGCCCGCTTGCCAGGTAGGGAGAAGTCCGGCATCTCGTGATCCAGTCCGTGGGGCTCAGGTCCACACCATGAGCCCCACGGCGCGGCCGTCTGTGTCCCGTTGGACCTCCATCATTCCCTCTACCGCGTCGCGGTTGATGTGCCCGTAGACATGCGGGAACAAAATGTCGGGGGCGACGCCGGGGGGCGGCACAGGGGAGGCGGCCTCCCAGCGGACCATGACGTCGAGCTTGTGCTCGTTGATGAGCAGCACCATGAGCGGGCCCGAGGTGTCGCGGTGGAAGGCGCTGGCGACGGCGAGGGTTACCGCCTCGTCGGGAGAACAGTGGACAAAGCCTTCCTTGGATAATGACGCGGGCGCGTACGGCCGGTCGGAGACGCCTAACCAGTCGTCGAGCGCAACCACATGGAAGATCACGAACGCTACGTTATCGGCGCTAGCCGGAATAGTGTCAGCGTCAGCCGCAGGGACTCCCACCAGGCGGCCGCCAACCTCGATCACCGGGGACAGTTGTCGGCTGAACATTCCGCCCGCTCGCGCACTACGCGTAGCGTTGCCCGAAACACCAGGCATCGCGGCCAACTCGAGTTGCGTTTGACTCGCGGCGCAGCGGGCGATCACCGTCCTCGACGGCGATCAGGCGCCAGCGTGGGCACTGTGATCACCGCCGAGGAGAGGACGGACCCAGCGAAAACAGACCCCGGCGCCGGCGCCCGAACGCAGCGACAAGCCAAGAATGCCCACCCAAGCACTGTCACCTATTGCCGGTTGGATCGGTCGCGTTGCGCTAGGTCCCGGGTCACATGTTGCGGATTCGTAGGTAGCGGCGGACATCTGACACGGAAAGCAATCCGACAGTGATCACGAGAACGACGACGATCGCTGCCAGGATTACTGCGATGTAGCCGACGATGTACATATGCCCTCATCCGGGTCAGCGGTTCAGTGGTCAGCGTGTTCTTGCCCGCAATACTGTCGCCGGCGGTCGCGTGCATCACCGGCTGCGACGCACTGGACCTGCTGCGCAGAATGATCTTCTGTTCGGCCGGATGCCAACGGTTCCTTCCGCCGACACCCGCTGGTCAGCGCGCCGCCGGGGTCTGGAGCAGCGTGTCGCACCGCTCGGCGAGCCTCGTCATCCATCCGATCGCCACGCGTCGAGCCAGGCGGATCGGGACTCGTGTCGCTAAATGCGCATTACCACCTCAGGGTACCTTTCAGCCTGGACCGCGTACATCTTATTGCGCGCCCCGTTTGGGTTGTCGTGACGCGGCCGGGCGTCAGGTCAGCGATAATAGAGTGACCGTTCTCCCTACTACCGGGTTCTCTGACCCTCGAGGGGTCGCCGCGGCGGAGCCAGCTGCTGGCGCGGCCGGCGGGCGTGGCGCCTCACATGGAGTAGCCACGCCCGCCCGAGGCAGGTCTTAGCTGATAGGCGGTGGCGTGCCCTCAGCGCTGGCGAGAAGGGCTGGATCCCACTCGCACACCGTGCAGGCATGGCGGAATGCTGAGCGGGCGAACTCGAGCCCGACAGCGTGCGGGTCGGGGCTGCGGCACACATCGTCCCAGTCCAGGATGTACTCGCCGAGCGCTGCATCCCAGCGTGCCGGCGTGGGGGAAAGCGTCGCGGTCTCGAAGCCCTCCGGCGCTGGATGCGCATAGGCATAAAACGCAGCTTTGCCGTATCGCGGATCGCCAGGCCACCAGCCGATGGCGACCTCCTGCGCGTCCATCGCGTTTCGCATGATGAAGTCGTCCGACGGCGGATCGGCCGGCTGGCCAGAGAACAGATTCACCGCGAGGTCAAACGAACCCCACCACGCGTTGACCGGCGTCGAGCGTCCGCGATATGGCGCACGGAACGCGGCGAGGACGAGCGCGGCGCGGGTCGCGGCGGCGAAGTAGGAATTGACCTGCCCGGGGTCATAACGCTTGTGCTCGTCGTCTTCATCGAGCGGCACGCGCCACGGTACCTCCTGTGGCGTCAGGTCGATGTCGACCGCGGTCCCAAGGCGGCGGACTGCTGTGAGTACGTCGCGGGTGACATCGCGGACCGGTCGGTCGGGGACGAGCGCGATGCGTTGCTCGCTGCCGTCGCTGTGCTCGACGACAGCGTCATGGGTTCGTAGATCGAGCGCGACGACGAGTGCCCCTGAGCCGTCAGTCGCTGGCAGCGGGGCCGTTTCCCATCCCCTCGCGGTCAGCCGCAGCGCCGCGTGTTGGAGCTGGGGCTCGGGTGGGGCGATCGCCGCAGCCAGCTTACCGAGGACCTGGGTGTGCGCGTGGAGCGTGTCGCAGGTCGCACTCCACTCCGGATAAGAAAGGGAAGGCCAGCCGTAGCGCATGGCTTGACGCTACCGGTCAAACGGCCCTACCACGGCCGGGTCTACGTGTTCACAGCGTACGGAAATAAGTACAGCTGCAATTGCATACGCATTGTGCCGTGGAAGCGTACGTACTTTAGTACGCTGCGAATCCCGCTCCCACACGCTGCGTCACAGTCGACCGCGGTGTGAAGGCATCAACTGGCCTAATACCGCCACGTTCGAGTGTATGCCATCGGTTTTCTCGCCAGTAGAACGGCAGCGGTGACACAACATGCGCCCACTGGTCAATGACACCCCGCCATGCGAGTTGCTTGCGTCGTACATCGTGAGAAGGTGGTGACAGTGTTGGTCAGCTCTACTACTCTCACGGTATCGAGCAGATGCACGGGCTAACGAGAGTGCGGCGCGACGTCGGGTTCGAGAAGCGGAGGAGA
>JAICSB010000520.1 GCA_025937115.1 Pseudonocardiaceae bacterium
ACGGTCGACTCGCCGGGGCCGTCCCTGCGCTACGCCAGCGCGGTCGGTCGGTGGGTGGTCGCCGCCACCGTCCTGGGCTCAGGCATCGCCTCGCTGGACGCCACCGTGGTGGGGATCGCGCTGCCCGCCATCGGACGGGACTTCGGGGTCGGGGTGGCCGCCCTGCAGTGGGTGGTCAACGCTTACACCTTGGCTTTGGCCGGGCTGCTGCTGCTCGGCGGCACCCTCGGGGACCGGTACGGACGGCGGCGGATCTTCATCGTCGGCACGATCTGGTTCGCCGTCGCCTCCCTGGGTTGCGCACTGGCACCCACCGCAGGCGTCCTCATCCTCGCCCGCGCCCTGCAGGGCGTCGGCGCGGCATTGCTCACCCCGGGCAGCCTGGCGATCCTGCAGGCCTCCTTCGTCGTCGACGACCGATCGAAGGCCCTCGGGGCCTGGTCCGGGCTGGGCGGTATCGCCACCGCCATCGGCCCGTTCCTCGGCGGCTGGTTGATCTCGGCCGTCTCCTGGCGGCTGGTGTTTTTCATCAACCTGCCGCTGGCGGTGGCGGTGGTCGTCATCGCCGCCCGACACGTCCCGGAAACCCGCGATCCGAGCACCGGGCGCATCGACGCATCGGGTGCCACCGCCATCACCGGCGGGCTGGTCGGGTTGACCTACGGCCTGATCGCCGGTCCCGGCCAGGGCTGGACCTCCCCCGCGGTCCTGGTCTCCCTGTGCGCCGGCGCCGCCCTGCTCGCCGGATTCCTGCTTATCGAGGCGCGCCGAAAGGAGCCGATGCTGCCGCTGACAGTGTTCCGCTCGCGGCAGTTCTCCGCCGCCAACGCCGTCACCTTCATCGTCTACGCGGCCCTGGGCGGGGTGTTGTTCTTGCTGCCGATCGTGCTGCAACAGGTTGCCGGCTACAGCCCGCTGCAAGCCGGCACCGCTCTGCTGCCGGTCACCGTCATCATGCTGACCTTGTCCGCACGCTCGGGGGCACTGGCCGCCCGGATCGGACCCCGCCTGCAGATGACCGCCGGGCCCCTCGTCATCGCCGCTGGCCTGGCGCTGTTCGTCCGCATCGGGCTAACCGGGACCTACCTGAGCGAGGTGCTACCCGCGGTCATCGTGTTCGGCCTAGGTCTGGCGATCAACGTCGCGCCGCTGACCGCCACCGCGCTGGCCGCCGCTCCCGGCGAACACGCCGGGGTCGCCTCCGCGGTGAACAACGACGTCGCCCGCGCCGGCGGCCTCATCGCCGTCGCCGTCCTTCCGGTGCTCGCCGGTATCACCGGCGATGCCTACCTGCATCCGGCAGCCCTCGCGCACGGCTTCCACACCGCGGTCCAGCTCGCCGCCGGCGCCTGTGCCGCCAGTGGGCTACTGGCCGCCGTCACTATCCGCAACCCCGCTCGCCGGCGTACCGCTCATCCGCACGACCGCGAGTGGCACTGCGGCCTGGACGCGCCACCGCTGCGCGGCCACCACCACACCATCACCAATTAAGCGGCTACTCGAACGGGGCCGGGTCGCCGGCGCCCCGGCGGACGATCTCTGGTTCGGGTCCAGTCAAGTCGATCACGGTCGTCGGCTCGGTGCCGCAGTCGCCCGAGTCGACGACCGCATCGACCGCGTGGTCGAGTTGTTCCTTGATCTCCCAACCCTGGGTCAGCGGTTCGGGCTCGTCGGGAAGCAACAGCGTCGACGACAGCAGCGGCTCGTCCAGCTCGGTGAGCAGCGCCTGCGCGACGGCGTGCTGCGGGATCCGCACCCCGACAGTTTTCTTGTTCGGGCGCAGCAGCCGGCGCGGGACCTCCTTCGTCGCGGGCAGGATGAACGTGTAGCTGCCCGGAGTCGCGGCTCTGATCAGCCGGAACACCACGTTGTCGACGTAGACGAACTGGCCGAGCTGGGCGAAGTCCCGGCACACCAGGGTGAAGTGATGCTTGTCGTCGAGGTGGCGGATCTCGCGGATCCGGCGCAGGCCGTCGGCGTTGTCGAGCTGGCAGCCCAGCGCAAAACAGGAGTCCGTCGGGTAGGCGATGAGGCCACCGTCGCGGAGCAGTTCGACCACTTGGCTGATTGCGCGCCGCTGCGGGTCGACTGGATGCACATCGAAGTACCTCGCCATGCCGGGGAGCTTAGGGGGCCGCGCTCAGCGAAGTGCCGGCAGCGATATCTGGTCCGGGGCGTTTCGGTCGGACGCGGAGCCGGCGGCCTGGTCGTTCCAGTTGCGCACCGCTGTGGTGGCCTCGGTGCTCTGCTTGGTCGTCACCGTGGGGGTCTGCTGGGTGAGCTTGAGGTCGGCGTCGACCGTGAAGCCCCATGTGACGACCCCGTAGACCTTCCCGGCGTCCGCCCCGCAGCGGCAGACCACCATCGTCTCGAACTGCCACGTGGTGTTCGGCTGGTTCCAACTCGAGCGATCCCACATCGTGGCCGGCGAGGCCGGGGCCGACTTCTTCCACACGGACAGCTGCGTGCTGCCCGTTGCGTCGTCCTTCATCCCGTACCAACCTTGCTTCTTGCCGCTGCGCCGGTCCACGCTCGTGGCCGACGGTGTCTGGCGTTTCTGGTTTGTCTGCTCGGGATCGGTGTTGGCGCCGCTCGTGGTGTCGACCAGGCGCACCGTCTGGATGAACGCGATCTCCTCGGCGTCGACCACGGCGGGGTCGGGCGTGAACACTATGTTGATCTTGTAGGTGTACCAGCTGTCCGTTACCTTGTCGCCGTCGATGCTCTCGTCGACCTTGGTCTCGAGCTTCCCGAACGCGGTGCCAGCCGCGATCTTGGCTGCCGGGACGCCCTTGCTCTGCAGCTCGACGGCGATCGCGATCTGGAGCACGCGGCCGACGCCGCCGAGCAGGGCGCGAGCGCGGATCACAGCGTCCTGGAGCAGGCGCAGCTGGTCGAGTGTGAGCGGGTGCAGCTTCGTCGTCGGCACGGCCAGCTTCGCCAGCGACGTCACCGCGGTGGCCCAGTC
>JAICSB010000239.1 GCA_025937115.1 Pseudonocardiaceae bacterium
CAGCGGACTGGAAAAACGACACGCTACTCCTGTCCAGTGAATCCCATCAATAGATCTCCTCATGCAATTGCATGACGTGTTTGCGTGCTGCACGCTCAGGCTATGGCGCGCAATAGCGCCAAGCGCTGAGGCCCCGGCGACCCCGGCGCACAGCGTCGAACCCGCACTACCGATGGGGAAAGGGGACCGCGATCATGTCGACATCTCATCGGAGCGCGACACGCCTCCCCAGGGCTCGGCCCGCGGGCCGGGGCCGGGGAGCGACACGTCGTGGCGGGGTCTACCGCAGAGCCCGGTGACCCACGAACTCTTCAGCTGGGGCGCGCTGAGCGCGGTCCTGCTGATCTGTTTCGGGCTGCTGCTCGGAGCGACCTGGACCACCCAGGCGTTGCGGCCCAAGCTTCGCCGGCAGGCCGAGGAGCGGCGCAGACTCAATGATGAATGGTCGGCGGTTCGCACTGCCCGCCGGCAGCGGGGACAGTGCCCGCGCTGCGCGAGTCCACTGTCCGAACGGGACTGGTATTTCGTGCCGACCCTGGTGGCGGACCCACCGGACGAGGACTGACGTAGCGGGGGGCGTTTGGGGGCCGCAGGGGTGCTTGTGGATGCTGGGGAGACAATCCACAAGCATCCCTGCGACGATTTCGTCACTGTGCCGTGTTACCGGATCAGACGGCGCGGCGGCCAGACAGTGCGCGGCCGAGGGTGAGCTCGTCAGCGAACTCCAAGTCCCCGCCCATCGGTAGGCCAGAGGCGAGCCTGGTCACCGACAGCCCCGGAAAGTCCCGCAACATCCGCGCCAGATAGGTGGCGGTGGCCTCACCTTCGGTGTTCGGATCCGTCGCGATGATCACTTCAGTGACATCGTCTACCCCGATCCGGGTCAGCAGTTCGCGGATCCGAAGCTGGTCGGGGCCGACGCCGGACAGCGGATCCAGCGCCCCGCCCAGCACGTGGTAACGGCCGGTGAACTCACGAGTGCGCTCCACCGCGACCACGTCCTTGGGCTCCTCGACCACACAGATCACCCGTACATCGCGGCGCGGATCAGCACAAATTCGGCAGGTCTGTTTCTCAGCGACCGTGCCGCAGACGGCACAGAACACCACGCCGTCCTTGACCCGCTGCAACGCCTCCTGCAACCGGGTCACGTCAGCCGGATCAGCCGCCAGCAGGTAGAAGGCCATCCGCTGCGCGCTCTTCGGCCCCACGCCGGGCAGCCGCCCCAACTCGTCGATCAGGTCCTGGACGACTCCCTCGTACACGCTGCCATCATGGCAGGCAGCCACATCGTCACATGCCGGGCATCGCGCGGGCCGGTCACATGCCGGGGAGGCTGAGACCTCCGCCGGGCCCACCGAGCGCGGTGGCCAGCGGACCCATCTTCTGCTGGGTCAGCTCCTGCAAGGCCTGGTGCGCATCGGCAAACGCGCCCATGACGAGATCCTGCAGAGTTTCCACGTCGTCAGGATCGACCACCTTGGGGTCGATCGTCACGCTGAGAACCTCCCCGGAGCCGGCCAACGTGACTGTGACCAGATCACCACCGGCCTGGCCGGTGACCTCCGCCTCAGCGAGTTCGGCCTGTGCGCTCATCAACTCTTGTTGCATCTTCTGGGCCTGCTGCAGGATCATCTGCATGTCAGGCGCTCCGCCGGGTTGCACCGCGGCTCCTCTCGTCGAATCCGGGCCCGCTTGAGGGTCCGCTTGAGGATCACAGGGTAGCCATGTCCAGATCGCCAGAAACCGGTGCGGTCGGGCCAGGTTTGGCCGTAGCGTAAAGGGTGTGCAGCTCACTGGGGTGCGGCGCAGCCATCGCGATGCTGTCCAGCGGCTGCAAGCTAGTTACCGAGCGATCCCAGCAGGGTCGCCGGTGCGGCTGGCTAAGCCGACGTCGAACCTGTTCCGGTCCCGCGCCGCGGCCGGCCCAGGCCTGGATGTCTCGGGCCTGACCGGGGTGCTGGAGGTGGACCCGACCAGCCGCACCGCCGACGTCGCAGGCATGTGTACTTACGAAAACCTGGTCGCCGCGACGCTGCCGCATGGGCTGACCCCGCTGGTCGTTCCGCAGCTCAAGACGATCACCCTCGGTGGCGCGGTCAGCGGGTTGGGCATCGAGGCGGCATCATTTCGCAACGGCCTGCCGCACGAGTCGGTCCTGGAGCTCGAGCTGCTCACTGGCGCCGGCGAGATCGTCACGGCAGTGCCCGGCGACGAGCTATTCGCCGGATTTCCCAATTCTTACGGCACGCTGGGCTATGCCACCCGGCTGCATATCGAGCTTGAACCGGTGCGCTCGCACGTCGCGCTGCGGCACGTGCGGTTCGACGATCTGGACGAGCTGTGCTCCGCAGTAGAGCTGATCATGACGACCCGGCAATGGGCTGGCGAGGACGTCGACTACCTCGATGGCGTGATGTTCACCCGCACCGAGTCGTACCTGACGCTGGGCCGGCGCACCGATCACACCGGACCGGCCAGCGACTACCACACCGGGACGCAGATCTACTACCGCTCGATCCAGCGCCGCCGCCACGACATCCTGAGCACCCACGACTACCTGTGGCGCTGGGACACCGACTGGTTCTGGTGCTCGGGCGCCTTCGGCGTTCAGCACCCACTGATCCGGCCATTGTGGCCGGCCAGGCTGCGCCGCAGCGATGTTTACTGGAAGATCGTAGCGGTGGCGAACCGTTTCGACCTGGAGAACCGTTGGGAGGTAATGCGCGGCCGCCCACGCCGAGAACGCGTGATCCAGGACGTCGAGATCCCGCTGGAGCGCACCGCGGAATTCCTGCGCTGGTTCGTCGAGCACGTCGGCATCGAGCCGGTATGGCTGTGCCCATTGCGGTTGCGCGGTGATCACACCTGGCCGCTGTATCCGTTGGAAGCCAGCCGGAAATACGTCAATGTCGGCTTCTGGGCCAGCGTGCCGGGCACCGGCAGTGACCCCAACCTCGGGGATACTAATCGGGCGATCGAAGGACACGTTGACGCGGTGGGCGGGCACAAGTCGCTGTACTCGGACTCGTTCTACTCGCGCGAAGAGTTCGATGCCCGCTACGGCGGCGAGCAGTACGCGGCGCTGAAACAGCGCTACGACCCAGACCAGCGGCTCCTGGATCTCTACGCGAAGGCGGTGCGACGTCAATGACGACCTTCCGGCGCCCCACTCCCGCGACGGACCCGGTGAAGGGTGACCGGCTGTCGCTGGCGGGAATCGTCGACCTACTCACCGATGGCCGGTTCCCGGTCCGGTTCACCGCCTACGACGGAAGTGCCACCGGACCGCCCGACGCTGAGATCAGCGTGCACCTGGCCACCCCGCGCGGTGCAACTTACCTGTTCACCGCGCCGGGCGATCTGGGCATGGCGCGGGCCTACATCGCCGGTGATCTCCAGGCCGAGGGGGTGCATCCCGGTGACCCGTACGAGGCGATGCGGGTGATGGCCTACCAGTTGCGCTTTCGGCGCCCGACCATGGCCGAACTGGCGCTGATCACGCGCTCGCTGGGCTGGCAGCGGCTGCGCCCGGTGCCCCCACCACCGCAGGAGTCGCGGCCCCGGTGGCGCCGGACGCTCGCCGGGCTGGCGCATTCCCGGCACCGGGACTCCGAGGCGGTGCACCACCACTACGACGTCTCCAACCGCTTCTACGAGCTGGTGCTCGGGCCGTCGATGACCTACACCTGTGCCGTCTTCGACCATCCGGAGGCGAGCCTGGAGCAAGCTCAGGAACGCAAACATGAGCTGATCGCCGACAAGCTGGGCCTGCGGGCCGGGATGCGACTGCTCGACGTCGGCTGCGGCTGGGGTGGCATGGTGCGCTACGCCGCTCGCCGCGGCGTCCGCGCGCTGGGCGTCACGCTGTCCGCCGAACAGGCTCGATGGGCGCAGCAGGCGATCCTCCGCGAGGGTCTCAGTGGGCTCGCAGAAGTGCGTCACCTGGACTACCGCGACGCGCCGGGCTGCGACTACGACGCGGTGAGTTCCATCGGGCTCACCGAGCATGTCGGGATACACACCTACCGGTCGTACTTCTCGCTGCTGCTGGCCAAACTGCGCCCCGGCGGCCGGCTGCTCAACCATTGCATCACCGAACCGGACAACCGCCCCGGCGCCCGCATCGATGTGTTCACCGATCGCTACGTCTTCCCCGACGGGGAGCTGGCCGGCGCTGGCAAGATCATCACGGAGGCACAGAACGTCGGCTTCGAGATCCGCCACGAGGAGAATCTGCGGGAGCATTATGCGTTGACGCTCAAGCAGTGGTGCGCCAACCTCGCCGCCAACTGGGACGAGGCCGTGGCCGAGGTCGGCGAGCCTACCGCGCGGGTGTGGGGCCTTTACATGGGCTCTTCCCGACTGACCTTCGAGCGCAACGTCATCCAACTACACCAGGTGCTGGCCGTCCGCCCCGACAGCACCGGCAACGCTCACGTCCCACTCCGCCCCTGGTGGCACTAGTGCGCGAGGCGGGTGGTACGTCGTGAACTCGACACCACGGACGTTTCCGGGCGCCTAGAACGTCGGTACGGTCGAGTTCACGACGCTCACCCTCACCCGTCGATGCGTCGGGCGCCTAGTTGTTCGGCTAGTAGTTCTAGGGCTACTTCCTCGGGGTCGCGACGGCTGGAGTGCTCTCGGGCCATGCCGGACGCCTCGGCGAGCATCGCCTCGTCATCCATTGGAGCGGGCGGTAAGTCCGCTGCGCCAGGGTCAGCGGGATCTGAGGGTTCGGGCGGTGGCGGAATACCGTCGTCCGGGGCCTGCGTCGTCGCCGGACGACGGTAGGCGGGACGTTCCGCCGAGCGTTGCGGTGGGCGGGCGGCACGCTGCGCGGTGTGCTGTGGCGTGCTGGCGCCGCCGGCGCCGGCCTCGCCGTCGGCGTGCTCACAGCGAACCTGCCAGTCGACACCCAGAACGGTACGCAGTGCTGCCCTGATCAGTTCTACGTTGCGGTCATCACCCAGCCGGCGGGCAAGCGGGGCGTTAGGCAGGGTCAGCACAAGCGTGGAGCCCTGTACCGCGCTCGCGGTGGCGTTGCTGAGCAGGACCTGGGTTGTCCGGCTCTGCTCGCGCACCGCCTCTAGCAGGGCAGCCCAATGCCGTCGCACCGTGGCTGCGTCGGGTGGCTCCGGCATGGGCCCAGGCTTGGCGGCTTCGGGCGATGGCGGCTGCGCAACCGGGGGCTGGGCAACCGGGGGCTGGGCAACCGGGGGCTGGGCAACCGGGGGCTGGGCAACCGGGGGCTGGGCAATGGGCGACCGAACGACTGGTGGCTGGGCGGCCGGCGGCTCTTGGTCGAGCGGCGGGGCGATGGTGAGTCGCCGCTCCAGGCGCTCCAGCCGGTGTAGCACCGCACCGTCGCCTTCGGCGACGGCCGGCAGCAGCATCCGCGCGCACAGCAGTTCCAACAGCAGCCGAGGCGCGGTAGCTCCGCGCATCTCGACGAGCCCGCTGTGCGTGATCTCCGCAAACCGGGTGAGGCTGCCCGCGCCGAGGGTTTCAGCTTGGGCGGTCATCGTCGCGAGCTGATCCTGCGGAGCGTCGATCAGCCCGTGGCAGGCCGGCTCGGGGGCGACTCGCAGCAGCACCAGGTCGCGGAAGCGCTGCAAGAGGTCGGCGGCGAAGCGGCGAGGATCGTGCCCCGCTTCGACCAGCCGGTCGATAGTGCCGAAGACCGTGGCGCCGTCCTGGGCGGCCAGCGCCGAGACCATGTCGTCAATCAGTGCGACGTCGGTAACCCCGAGCAGCGCCACCGCCCGGGCATAGGTGACCCCCTCGGGGCCTGCCCCGGCGAGAAGTTGGTCCAGCACGGACA
>JAICSB010000250.1 GCA_025937115.1 Pseudonocardiaceae bacterium
CGTCAATGTGGCCATTCCCACGATTCAGAACGACTTCGGGGCGACCACCGACGATGTGCAGTGGGTGGTCACCGGGTACACCTTGGCGCTGGGTGTGGTGGTGCCGGTCACCGCGTGGTTGGGGGATCGCTTCGGCCTGAGTCGGGTCTACAACCTGGCGCTGCTGGCGTTTGCCGCCGGCTCGGCGCTGTGTGGGCTGGCCTGGGATCTCAACAGCTTGGTGATCTTCCGGATCGTCCAGGCGATCCCCGGTGGGATCCTGCCGGTGATCACGCTGTCGATCCTGTACCGGATCGTGCCGCGGGAGAAGCTCGGTGCCGCGATGGGCCTCTACGGCCTGGGCATCGTGTTCGCCCCCGCGGTCGGCCCGACGCTGGGCGGCTATCTCGTCGAGTACGTGGACTGGCGGCTGATCTTCTACATCAACGTGCCGGTCGGGATCCTGGGCGCGGTGGCGGCGGCGCTGGTGTTGCCCCGGTTCCCGACGGTGGCGGGCCGGCGCTTCGATGTGCTGGGCTTCGTGACCATCGCCAGCGGCTTGTTCGCGGTGTTGCTGGCGCTATCGGAGGGCGAATCCTGGGGATGGGCGTCCTACCGGGTCCTGATGCTGATCACCTACAGCGCGCTGAGCCTGGCGCTGTTCGTGGTGATCGAGCTGCAGGTGGCCGACCCGTTGCTGGATATCCGCATCTTCCGCCACCGCGCGTTCACCTACACGCTGCTGTTGATCGCGGTGCTGATGGTGGTCATGTTCGGGGTGCTGTTCTACATCCCGTTGTTCCTGCAGCAGGCCCAGGGACTGGGGGCATTCGACGCCGGGCTCACGCTGTTGCCCCAGGCGCTGGTGATGGGGTTCTTGATGCCGATCGCCGGGCGGATCTATGACCGCATCGGGCCCCGCTGGCCGGCCGCGATCGGCCTGGCGATCGTCGCGATCGGTACCTATCAGCTGCACACGCTGACCCTCGACAGCTCCCGTGGGCACGTCATGTGGTTGCTGGTGATCCAAGGTGCCGGTCTGGGGATGGCGATGATGCCGATCTTCACCGGAGGTATCGCGGTCATCCCGATGACCGAGGTCAATGCCGCCAGTGCGTTCAACAACGTCGTGCAGCGGGTCTCGGGTGCACTCGGGTTGGCTGTGCTCACCGCGATCCTGACCACCCAGCAGGCTCAGCAGATGGCCGGGCGCGCCGCGCTGATGCCCGCGAATATGCCCACCCCCGATCTCGGTCCGACCGCCCCACAGGGAGCGGGTGTGTACGCCACCTACACGCTGACGAAGCTGCAGGTGTTCGTCGGCGCGATCGACGACCTGTTCCTGATCGCTTCCGGTCTCAGCGCGCTGGCCGCGGTGGGGGCGCTGGTGCTGCTGCGATCCGGACCCGCTCCCGCGACTCCGGCCGGCTTCACCACGCCACAACAAGCGCCCGCGCCGCCGGCATCGCCCAACGGCGAGGTGCGCCACCTTGTCCCGTCCGCCAACGCCAACTCAGCCCCATCCGACCCGTCCCGCAAGGTGAGCTCCCGACAGGCTTGATCAACCCTGCTGTCGCGCAATAATGAGTAGAGCACGTGACGTCTCTTATGACACCGTGGTGCTGTGGCGAGGGAGTCGGGGGTAGCACCGGCCAACAGGCTGACCGCACGGCCGGCTGGTACGCGGCTTGGCGGAGACGACGACCAGGCAGGCTGGCGGCTGCCGCTGGTGGTGCTGATCGCCGGGATGTTCATGTCGATCCTGGACCTCAGCATCGTCAATGTGGCCCTGCCCACCATTCAGAACGAGTTCGGTGCGGCCACCAGCGACGCGCAGTGGGTGGTCACCGGCTATTCGCTGGCGGAGGGTGTGGTCGTCCCGGTCAGTGCTTGGTTGGGGGACCGCTTCGGGGTGAGCCGGGTCTACAACCTGGCGTTGCTGGGGTTCGCTGGCGGCTCGGCGCTGTGCGGGCTGGCGTGGAGCCTGAACAGTCTGGTGATCTTCCGGGTCGTGCAAGGAATCCTGGGTGGGATCCTGCCAGTGGTCACGATGGCGATCTTGCTACGGATCGTGCCCAAGGACCGGCTCGGCACTGCCTTTGGCATGTACGGCCTGGGCGCTGTGGTCGCCCCGGCGATCGGACCGGCGCTGGGCGGGTACCTGGTCGAGTACGTGAACTGGCGGTTGATCTTCTTCATCAACGTGCCGATCGGGATCCTCGGCGCGATAGCCGCCGCACTGGCATTGCCGGCGTTCCCTGGACTTACCAAGCGGCGGTTCGACGTGCTCGGCTTCGTCACCGTGGCCGGCGGGCTGTTCACCTTGCTGCTAGCGCTGTCGAAGGGTGAGGACTGGCGATGGGACTCATATCGGATCCTGGGTCTGATCACCTTTAGCGTGCTGAGCCTGGCGTTGTTCGTCGTGATCGAGCTTGAGGTCGACGACCCGTTGCTCGATCTCCGGGTGTTCCGATACGGGGCGTTCACCCACTCACTGTTGTTGATCTCATCGTTGTCAGTGGTGCTGTTTGCGGTGGTGTTCTACGTGCCACAGTTCCTGCAGCGAGGCCAGGGACTGGGGGCGTTCGATACCGGACTCATCCTGCTGCCGCCAGCGCTGGTGATGGGAGTGCTGATGCCCGTTTCCGGGCAGATCTATGACCGCATCGGACCCCGTTGGCCGGCGGCTATCGGCTTGACGATCGCGGCGGTTGGCAACTACCTGCTGCACACGATCAATCCCGACACCTCCCGCGAACACATCATGTTGTTGCTGATGCTGCAATACGCCGGACTGGGAATCGGGATGATGCCGATCTTCAGCTCGGGACTCGCGGTTATCCCCACCGCACACGCCAACGCCGCCAGCGCATTCAACAACGTCGTGCAGCGCACGTCAGGTGCGTTCGGGGTCGCGGTGTGCACCGCGATCCTGACCACCCGACAGGCGCAACTGATGGCTGGCCGAGCTGCCTTGACGCCCGCAAACACCCCACTGCCGAATCTCGGTCCGGCAGCTCCGCCCGGGGCGGAGCTGTACGCCACCTACCACCAGGCCGATCTGCGGGCATTCGTCGGAGCGATCGACAACCTGTTTCTGATCTTCGCCGCACTCTGCGCCCTGACCGCGCTGGGGGCGCTGCTGATGCGGTCCGGACGTGCTCCCGCGGCTGCGATCGGCCCCGTCCCACCGGCCTCCGGGTCACCATCCACCAACGGCCGGCCACGCCGGCGCCCCGGGGGGACGGCCGTGAACTCGACAGCACGGACGTTGGTCGCCCAGCGCGACGTCGGTTCTGATCTTGGCAGCCCGGGCGTCCCGGCGGATCTGGTGTCATGATCGAGTTCGTGTAACGATCTCACCCGAATCGGTACTGAGGTTCGTGCACGAGGTAGGGAGGCGTGGCGTGTCGCAGAACGGCTGGCACAGGGTGGACGCGGCCGATGTGCCGGATGACGGGCGGGTGCGCAGCGTCGTCGTCGACGGTCGCACGGTGGCACTGTCCCGGTGCGGCCTGCGGCTGGGCGCTCTGGAGAACCGCTGCCCACATCAGGGTGGCCCGCTGGGTGAGGGCTCCATCGAGAAGGGCCTGCTGCGGTGCCCGTGGCACGGTTACGACTACGACCCGTTGACGGGTAAGCCACCTGAGGGCTTTTCCGACGGCGTCGCGGCCTACCAGGTCGACGAGCGCGCCGACGGCGTGTACGTGCAGCTCCCGCCGCTACGCGCCGAGGTCCGCACGGTCGCCGACGTCATGGTGGAGACCTTGGTCGCGCACGGTGTGACCCGGGTGTTCGGCATGGTCGGGCATTCCAATCTCGGCTTCGCCGATGCGCTGCGCCGGGCGGAACAACGCGGTGAGCTGACCTACATCGGCATCCGGCACGAGGGTGCCGCGGCGTTCGCAGCGAGCGCCTACGGGAAGCTGACCGGGCGTCCGGCGGCCTGCTTCGCGATCGCGGGCCCCGGGTCGACGAACCTGCTGACCGGTTTGTACGACGCGAAGCTCGACCAGTCGCCGGTCGTGGCGATCTCCGGGCAGGTGCCGTCGAAGGTGCTGGGACGCGGCGCTTTCCAGGATGTCGACCTGTCCGCGGTGTTCAAGGACGTGGCGGTGTCGACCACCACGGTCAACAGTGGCAGCGATCACGCGGAGCTGGCGGCGCTGGCGGTGAAACACGCGATCGACGGGCGCGGCGTGGCGCATCTCGTGCTGCCCGACGAAGTGCAGGTGCAGCCCTCGGCGGCGGTTGCAGCCCGGCCCGACGGGCGGCTGTCCACGCGGCGGATCCGCCCTGACGATGCCGCGCTGTCCGACGCCGCGGCCTTGGTCCGGGACGCTCGGCGGCCGGTGCTGATCGTCGGACACGGCGCCCGCAGCGCGGCCGACGAGGTGCGGGCGCTCGCCGAACGGCTGAACGCGCCGGTGCTGACCACCTTCAAGGCCAAGGGACTCGTGCCGGACACCCATCCGCTGGGCGCTGGTGTGCTCGGGCGTAGCGGCACCCCGGTGGCGAGCTGGCTGATGAACGAATCCGACCTGTTGATCGTCATCGGGGCATCGTTTTCCAACCACACCGGCATCGCGCCCTACAAACCGATCGTGCAGATCGATGACGACCACGCCGCGATCGGACGATTCGACGCCGTCACCGCCGACGTGCTGGGCGACGCGGCGATCACTCTGACCGCCCTGACCGACGCCCTGGGCGAGGTGAAGGCCACCGACCAGCGGCCGGATCTGGCCGAACGCTGGGCGATCTGGCGAGCGGAGAAGGCCCGCCGCGTTGCGGACGACCGCGGGCGGGGGGTCGGCGCCGCCGCGGTGTTCCACGCGCTGTCGGAGCATCTGCCGGCGGTCGCCGTGGTCGCCGTGGACGTCGGCAATCACGCCTACTCGCTGGGTCGGTACCTGGAGTCCAAGGGGCAACCGGTGCTCATGTCCGGCTACCTCGGTTCGATCGGCTTCGGCTATCCCGCCGCAATGGGCGCCTGGGCGGCGGCGCCCGATCGGCCCATCGTCGCGGTCACCGGCGATGGTGGTTTCGGTCAGTACGCCACCGAGCTGACCACCGCGGTGAAGTACGGCATCCCGATCAAACACGTGCTGCTGAACAACCATGCGCTGGGCAAGATCAGCAAAGAGCAGCTCGCCGAGGATTATCCGGTGTGGCACACCTCCTTGCACAATCCGGACTGGGCCGCCTACGCCCGGCTGTGCGGAGCCACCGGAATCCGGGTGACCAACCGCGATCAGCTCGACGAGGCGATGCGCACGTTATTCGCCTCGGACGGCCCCGCATTGTTGTGCGTCGAGCAGGACGCCGAGCTCTTGTAACCCGATTCAAGCCCGAGGAGCAGGTTATGACCGAACCGCGTTACGATGAGCTGAAGGCGTTGTTCATCAACTGCACGTTGAAGCGCTCACCCGAGCCCAGCAACACCGCGGGGCTGGTGGAGGTGAGTACCCGCATCCTGGCAAAACACGGTGTGCAGGTCGAGGTGTTGCGGGCGATCGACCACGACATCGCCATCGGCATATGGCC
>JAICSB010000668.1 GCA_025937115.1 Pseudonocardiaceae bacterium
ATGCAAGGTATCTGCGACGATGACCCACCCGTAACGCACTCACTGCGGAGAAAGCCCCGCCCCCATGTCAGAGCTAGCCGCTTACCAGCGTGTCGCGCGCGACCTACGACAGCGCGTGTTCAGCGCCGCCTATGGCCAAGGCGCGAAGATGCCCTCCCTACGCGAGGTCGAGGAAGAGTTCAGCGTCAGCCGCGCCACGTCCCGGGCGGCCTACCAAGTGCTGATCGGTGAAGGCTTGGTCGAAGGCCGATTCGGCGGCGGCTACTACGTGCGCAATTACCGACCGATCATCCGTCACAGTCTCCAACGCCTCGCGGACGGACCACGGGATGCTGGCCGCGCGATCTGGGACGCTGACCCGGGAACGGCCGGACGTGAATTGGTTGTAGACGGAGTGCAGGTCTCAAACGAAACGCCACCCGGGGACGTTGCCAACGACCTAGGCGTGGAAGCCAGCGCACGTACCGTCGTACGCCGGCGGCGGTACGTGCTAGACGGTAAGCCGGTCCTGCTCTCGACATCGTACTTCCCGGCGGACATCGCGAGCGGCACCCGGATTGAACACCGTGACACCGGGCCGGGCGGTGTGTATGCACGACTCGCCGAAGCAGGGCGACCACCCGAGTGGTTTCAAGAAGACATCACCGCGCGCATGCCGAGCCCGGACGAGGCCGAGCAACTCCGGTTAACACCCGGTACTCCCGTACTAGCTATCCGGCGAGCGGTCTGGGGACCTGCCGGGCGTGGCCTGGAAGTCAACGCGATGGTCGCCGACGCGGGGTCCTACGTGCTGCGGTATCGCTGGGCAGCGGCTCAGCCGAATGAATAGCGGCTGCTAGGTCTACGACCTCCGCGCGGCGGCGTAGCCGGCCAGCTCGGCGAGTTGCCTCGGGTCCAGTGAGGGACGGACAGCCTGTCGAGCGGCGGCCAGCTGCGCGGCGGTGACCTCGGTGGCGTCCAGCGATTGCCGCATGGCGGTCAGCGCTGCCTCGCGGATCAGCGCCGCGCAGTCCGCGGCGGAGTAGCCCTCCAGCTCACCGGCCAGCGCGTCGAGGTCGACGTCGGCCGATAGCGGGGTGTTGCGGGCGGTGGACCGCAGGATGGCCGCCCGGGCCGGTGCGTCCGGCGGCGGCACGTACACCAGCCGCTCCAGCCGTCCGGGCCGCAGCAGTGCTGGATCGATGAGGTCAGGGCGGTTGGTGGCGCCGAGCACGACCACGTCGCGCAGCGGCTCCACCCCGTCCAGTTCGGTGAGCAGCGCCGCGACCACCCGATCGGCGACACCGGCGTCGGATGATCCGCCCCGGCGCGGCGCCAGCGCGTCGACCTCGTCGAGGAAGATCAGCGCGGGGGAGGCGTCGGAGGCGCGGCGGAACAGTTCCCGCACCGCCCGTTCCGACTCGCCAACCCACTTGTCCAGCAACTCGGCACCCTTGACCGAGAACACGTTGAGCGCTCCCGACCCGGCCAGCGCCCGGACCAGGAAGGTCTTGCCGCACCCGGGTGGGCCGTAGAGCAACACTCCGCGTGGCGGGTCGACGCCGAGCCGGATGAACGAATCGGGGTAGCGCAGCGGCCAC
This sequence comes from Pseudonocardiaceae bacterium, assembly GCA_025937115.1. Next base: position 1,581 of record JAICSB010000668.1, read on the forward strand.
AGCACCGCCTCGGTGAGCGCTTGCTTGGTCTGCGTCATGTTGCCGACGTCGTCCAAGGTCAGGCCACCGGTGCTGACGGTGTCCGAAGTGGACATCGAGATGGGGCGGACGGTGTCCAGTGCGCCGATCAGATCCTGTTGCATGATCACGAGATCGGTTCCGGCGGCGCACGTGTGGCGCAGCGCAGCGCGCACCGCGGCCTCGCGGCGCAGCGCGACAAGGTCAGCGGCGACGAACCCCGGGGTGCGCTCGCCCATAGCCGCCAGATCGACGTCGCTGGCGAGCGGTACCGCGGCAAGCAGCACCCGGAGCAGCTCCGAGCGGGACCGGGCATCGGGCAGTCCCAGTGACAGCTCGCGATCGATCAGCTCCGGCGCGCGCAACCGCGGATCCACCGACTCGGGATGCGCGGTGGTGACCACCAGCGCGACCCGGTCCAGTGCGGGCACCAGAGCGTCGAGCACGACGGTGGCCAGCGGCGGCGGGTTGGTAGCCGGCAGCAGCGCCTCGATGTCAGTGATCAGCAGCACGCCAGGCTGGTGCTGGGCGGCG
>JAICSB010000646.1 GCA_025937115.1 Pseudonocardiaceae bacterium
CGGATCGGTCTGCTGCGCGGCACTGCAGACGTCGACCTCGACGCTCAGCGGACCGGTGTCGGAGTCCGATCCACCGGCACACCCCGTCCCGGCATCGCCGAGAAGTGCAGCCACCTGGCCGACCAGGCGCGCTTCCTCACGGCGGGCAGACCCGCAGTTCTCCAGCAGCGTGCAACGCGCGGCTTCCACATCGCGGCGGTGCCGGCCTTCCGCCGCACGGGCGGCGCGCACGCAGTGCAGAGCATCAGCGAACTCGCCGCGGGCCTCATGCACGTGGGACAGGCCCTCAAGGCACTCCGCGAGGACGACATCCACCCCATATCGCTGAGCACCCTCGACCGCGTCGGCGAGCAGGGTCAGCGCGGACTCATGGCGACCTTCGGCGAGGTGCACCCGAGTGGCCAACGCCAGTCGCAACCGGCCGACCGCCGCGGCCGCGGCGGCGCGCACCGGACGGCGCAGCAATGGCCGCACTTCCTGCATAGCGGCATCGCCGGCACCACGATCTAGCAGCGCGAGCGCTGTCTCGAGCATCAGCCGCGCGCTCACCTCGCCGCTATCATGCTCAGGATCGGCCAGGCCCGCCAACAGGTCGCGGCCTTCCCTAGCTTTCGCCTCAGCCACCGCGCCCGCGTCGCGGCGACGGTGACGCGCTGCGTCCACCGCCCGGACTGCAGCCCGCAACAGCAAAGCGGTGTCGTGGTCGAGACTCGGGTCCTCGCGGTAGAGCTCGTCAGCCTCGTTGAGGGCGGAGGTAGCCAGATCATCTCGGCCGCGCGCGGCCGACGCCTCGGCCACGGCGACGAGGGCACCGCCCCTGAGCACTGGAGCAACATCATCGCCGGCGGCGAGCACCGCCCGCACCGCACCGAGCGCGGTAGCGGATTCACCTAGCGCGACTGCGCAGTGGGCAAGCTCCACGTGCAGTTCATGCCGCAGCCCCGGTGGAGTCTCGGCGTCTCGAATCGCTGGGAAGAGCCGATGAGCCGCTTCCCCGTGCCTGCCGAGACGGTTGAGCGCAAAAACTGCGACGTGGTCTGCCTGCAGGACGGCCAGCTTGTCGTCCTGCCCGGCGGTCACCGCCCGATCGGCCAACAGCAGCGCCAGCTCTGGCGCGCGCCAGCGTAAGAGCATTGCCGACTCCACCAGCGATGCGGCCTCGCCTCCGTTGGGCGCCATGCCGGTCCGGATCCCTTCGCGCGCCGTACTGCTCACCTCCCACCCCCATCGACGTTCCCGATCACCGGACGCCCCATGCCCCATCAATTTCGGGTCAGTCTGCGGTACGTCACACGATGTGGTCGTGCTGCCTCCGCTCCGAGCCGGTCGATCTTGTGCTGCTCGTAGGCCTCGAAGTTGCCTTCAAACCAGAACCAGGATGCGGGATTTTCGTCTGTTCCCTCCCAGCTGAGAATGTGGGTCACCACTCGGTCCAGGAACCAACGGTCGTGAGAGATCACCACCGCGCAGCCGGGAAAGTGTTCCAACGCGTTCTCCAGCGAACCAAGCGTCTCGACGTCGAGGTCGTTGGTTGGTTCGTCGAGCAGGATCAGATTGCCTCCCTGCTTGAGAGTCAGCGCAAGGTTGAGCCGGTTGCGCTCGCCGCCGGACAGCACTCGAGCCGGTTTCTGCTGGTCAGGCCCTTTGAACCCGAAGGCGCCGACATACGCTCGGGACGGCATCTCGGTATTGCCGACCTGGATGTAGTCCAGACCGTCCGACACCGCCTCGAAGACCGTCTTGTTCGGGTCGATGCCCGCCCGCTCCTGATCGACATAGGACAGCTTCACCGTCTCGCCAACCCTGACCGTGCCGGAGTCGGGGTTCTCCAAACCGATGATGGTCTTGAACAAGGTGGTCTTGCCGACGCCGTTGGGGCCGATCACGCCCACGATGCCGTTACGGGGCAACGTGAAGGACAGATCCTTGATCAGGAGGCGTTGGTCGAAGCCCTTGTCCAGGTGCGACACCTCCACAACTACGTTGCCCAGCCTCGGTCCCGCTGGGATCTGGATCTCCTCGAAGTCCAGCTTGCGGCTGCGCTCGGCTTCGACTGCCATCTCCTCATAACGCTGCAGTCGGGCTCGGGATTTGGCCTGCCGGGCTTTTGCCCCCGATCGCACCCAGGCGAGCTCGTCGCGCAGGCGCTTCTGCAGCTTCTGGTCCTTGCGGCCCGCGACCGCGAGCCGGTCGGCCTTCTTCTCC
>JAICSB010000654.1 GCA_025937115.1 Pseudonocardiaceae bacterium
ACGGTGCGAGCGAGGAACTCGCGGTCGTGGCTGACGATCACTACCGGCGAGCGCAACCCGGTGACGAAGCGCTCCAGGCGTTCCAAGCCGTCGAGGTCGAGGTCGTTGGTGGGCTCATCGAGCAGCAGCGCGTCATAACGGGACAGCAGCAGCGCGGCGAGCCCGACCCGGGCGGCCTGGCCGCCGGACAGCGTGGTCATCGGGGCGTTGAGGTCCACGCCGAGTCCGAGGTCCGCGGCCACCGTCGCCGCGCGCTCGTCGAGGTCTGCGCCACCGAGAGCCAACCAGCGCTCCAGCGCCGCAGAATAGTGGTCCGGTCCGCCCTCAGTCAGTGCCTGTGCGGCGACGTCCATCGTCGACTGCGCTTGGGCCACCCCGGTGCGGCGGCCCAAGAACGACCGCACCGTCTCGCCGGGACGCCGCTCGGGTTCCTGCGGTAGGTGTCCGACGGCCGCATCGGGCGGGCTGCGCACCACCGCGCCGTCCTGCGGCATCTGCAGCCCAGCGAGCAGCCGCAGCAAGGTCGACTTGCCGGCGCCGTTGGCCCCCACCAACCCGACGACATCACCTGGGGCGACGACGAGGTCCAACCCGGTGAACAACACCCGATCACCGTGTCCGGCAGCCAGGCCGGTGGCCTGCACTGTTGCACTCATGTTATTGGTGCACTCATGTTATTGGCGCGCTCATGTCGGCGCCGACGTTATCCGGTGAGCGTGACGAGCGCGGCGTCGAGGCCCTCCAGGGTGGGCCGTCGGTCGGGATCCCGGTGCAGGCACGCGTCGATGATCTCCGCCACGTCAGCGGGCAGCCGCCGTCGAGCACGGACTTTGGGTGCCGGGCGGGCCAGCTGCAGTTGGCACAGCGACAAGGTCGAGGTGTTCACGCTGCCCGAGGCGGAGCTGCCGGGGATGTCGAACGGCTGCAGCCCGGTGGCCGCTTGGTAGAGCACCAGGCCGATCCCCCAGACGTCCGCGGGCGGCCCGACGTCCCCGCCCGTGACCTGCTCGGGTGACATGTAGCCGGGGGTGCCGAATCCCGCGAAGCAGCGGCCGGGAGGCCGGGCCAGGCTCAGGTCGATCAAGCGGGCGACCCCGTCGCAAGCAATGATGTTGCTGGGTTTGACGTCCAGATGCAGATGGCCGCGGCTGTGCAGGTAGCGCAGCGCCGAGCACAGATGCCGACCAAGGTGGCCCAGATCTTGTGCGCCGAGACGTTGCCGGCCGCCGTCGAGCAGGTAGCCCAGGGTGGCGCCGGTGAGGTTCTCCAGGACCAGCAGCGGCGGCTGCGCCGGGTCGGGTTTGATGTATTCGTAGGCCCGGACCAGGTGCGGATGAGTCAGCGAAAGCAGCAAGCGTGCCTCGCGCTGCAGGTGACGGCGGGCACCCGCATCGGTGACGCAGTCGGGTCGCAGCGTCTTGATGAAACAACGGCAGTAGCGCTGCGAGCTCCATGCCTCGTAGGAGTCCAGATCCTCCCCACGGCGCACGTGCTCGATCACCTGGTAACCAGGCGCGAGCAGGTAGCCCGGGGGATGCGCCGGCGGGCCGTCGTCATCTTGCGCCCGGTCGGTGCTGGCGCGGACCGCGAGATCGGGCGGTGTGGTCATATCAGCTCCGGCTGCAGTAGGAGGTTCGCCTCGGCCGGGGTGTCACGCTGCTGGTGCAGCCGGTACAGCTTCGCGTAGCCGGGATTGCCGGCTAGCAGTTCGGGGTGCGTGCCAACCCCGGTGACCTGCCCGTCAGCAAGGAACACGATCTGATCGGCGTGGGTCACGGTCAGCAGGTTGTGGGAGATCACCAGCGTGGTCCGCCCGGTCATCAGCCGGCGCATCGGTGCCAGGATACGGTCAGCAGAGCCGGCGTCGAGGCCGGTGGTGGGCTCGTCGAGCAGCAACACCGGAGCATCACGGATCATCGCCCGGGCCAACGCCAGGCGCTGGCGTTGGCCGCCGGACAGCAGCCGTCCACGTTGCCCGATGCGGGTGTCGTAGCCGTCGGGCATGGCGCTGATGAAGCCGTGTGCGTCCGCGGCCACGGCGGCGGCCACCAGCTCAGCCTCGGTGGCGGTGGGATTACCCCACAGGATGTTGTCCCGGATGGTTCCGTCGAACACCAACGTCTCCTGCAGAACCGCCGAGACGTTGCGGCGCAGCGTGGCCAGTGGC
>JAICSB010000390.1 GCA_025937115.1 Pseudonocardiaceae bacterium
ACCGGCCTGGATCCGGTCGAGACCCGGCAGCTCGACACAGTGCGCAGGTTCGGCACTGCCGGCGCGTTGCTGATGGGCTTAGGTTCACTCGGTGCGGGGACGGCCCCGGTCCTGGGCAACCCGGTCGTCGGGCGTCCGGTGCTCGGTTTGTTCCCTCGGATGCCGACGGCATCACTGGCGGTCGCCTACACCGGCATCGCCATGGTGGTGCTGGCCTGGTTGTGGCTCGGCGCACTGGCCACTCCCGGGCGTACCCGGCTGATCACCCGCGCTCAGCTGGACCGCACGATGCTGCTGTGGGTGGCGCCGCTGCTAGTCGCCCCGCCGATGTTCAGCCGGGACGTCTACAGCTACCTGGCGCAGAGCGCGATGGTCAATCGCGGGCTGGATCCCTACGTGCTCGGTCCTGCCGACGCCCTGGGCGTGGACCATCCGCTGGTGCGGGGAATACCGACGATCTGGCGCCACACGCCGGCGCCCTACGGCCCGTTGTTCCTCACCCTGGGCAGGCCGATCGACTGGATCGCCGGCAACGACGTGGTGCTCGGCACGCTGCTCCACCGCAGCCTCGCGGTCGCCGGCCTGGTAATGATCGTCTGGGCGTTGCCGCGGCTGGCTCGTCGGGTGGGCGTCTCGCCGGTGTTTGCGCTGTGGCTCGGCGTCGCCAACCCGTTGGTGTTGTTCCATCTGGTCAGCGGGGTACACAACGAGGCGCTGATGATCGGCCTGATGCTGCTGGGTCTCGAGCTGGCGCTGCGCAGGCCCGCGATCGGACCAGCCCTGGTCGGCGGCACAGCACTCATCGCCGCCGCGGCACAGGTGAAGGTGCCCGCCGTGCTGGCACTCGGTTTCGTCGTGGTGTGGTGCGCCCGGCACCGGGGTGGGCGGCTGCGCGATCTCGGCTGGACGGCCGCGGCGATCGGTGGGATCGCGCTGGGCACCACGGTGGCGATCGGGCTGGGCACCGGGCTGGGCTTCGGCTGGATCGGTGCGCTGGGTACGCCCAACGTAGTGCGCAGCTGGATGTCTGTGGTGACCGAACTCGGCCTGCTGGGCGGGTTGATCGGCAGCGTGCTCGGGCTCGGCGACCACATCACCTCAGTGCTAGCGCTAGCCCGCGCCATCGGGCTGGCCACGGCCAGCGGCCTGTGCCTGTTGTTGCTGTGGCGGTGCTGGCGGGGACGGATCGAGCCACTGGCTGCGCTGGGTGCGGCGCTGGGTGCCGTAGTACTGCTGGGTCCGGTCGTGCACCCGTGGTACCTGCTGTGGGCCGTGATCCCGTTGGCGGCGTCAGCCACTAATCCGTCCTTTCGCCTTTCCGCCACCGCCGCTTCAGCGGTACTCGCCCTGGTGGTGGCGCCCACCGGCGCGGACTTCCTGTTCCGGGCTTGGGTGGTGCCCTCTGCGATCGCTGCGGCGGCGGTCAGCCTGATAGTGCCGCTGCTGCTGGTTCGCGGACGCACTCCTTCGCTGTCCGCGGCCCTGTGGGCCGGTGCGCCGGCCCTTCGGCCCAGTGCGCTTTGATACCGGATCGCGACCTAGGCTCTGTGAACGTGACCCTGCCCGCGCCATTGGCTGCTGTCGAGGTCCGCGGCCTGGTCCGGAGTTTCGGTACGGTCCGGGCGGTGGACGGTCTGGATCTACGGGTGCCACCAGCCACGGTGCTGGCGCTGCTGGGACCCAACGGCGCCGGCAAGACCACCACCGTCGAGGTGTGCGAAGGGTTCCTCCGCCCGGATACCGGGGTGGTCCGCGTCCTGGGTCTGGATCCGATCGCCGACAGTGCGGCGCTGCGTCCCCGGGTTGGGGTGATGCCGCAGGGCGGCGGGGCGTATCCGGGCGTGCGGGCTGCCGAGATGCTCAGTCTGGTGGCGGTCTGCGCGGCACGACCGTTGGACGTCGGTTGGCTGCTTGACGTGCTCGGGCTCACCCGCGTCGCACGGGTGCCCTACAAGCGACTGTCCGGCGGCCAGCAGCAACGGCTCGCACTCGCCTGCGCGCTGGTCGGACGGCCGGAGGTGGTGTTTCTCGACGAACCCACCGCCGGCATGGATCCGCAGGCCCGACGGCTGGTCTGGGACATCATCAGCCGGTTGCGCGCAGACGGCGTCAGCGTGCTGTTCACCACCCACCTGATGGAGGAGGCCGAGGCACTGGCCGACCAAGTTGTGATCATCGATCATGGTCGGGTGGTGGCCCAGGGCAGCCCAGCTCAGCTCATCTCCGACGGCACGCAGCGGCAGCTGCGGTTCGGGGCCCGAGCCGGCTTGGATCTCGGCGCGCTGTGCATCGCATTGCCCGCCGGCTGCCAGGCCAGTGAACCGCGCCCCGGTGGGTACCTCGTCGAGGGCGCGATCGACCCCCAGGTGGTGGCCACCGTGACAGCGTGGTGCGCCCAGCAGGGCGTGTTCGCCGAGGACCTGAGAGTGTCCAGACGGAGTCTCGAAGACGTGTTCCTCGAGCTCACCGGACGGGAGCTGCGGCCGTGACCAGCTTCTCCCCCGGTACCTTCGCGCCCGCACCAGGCCGCGGGCGGCTGTCGCGGATGCTGATCACCCAAGCTCGCACCGAGTTCGTGCTGACCCTGCGCAACGGGGAGCAAGTGCTGCTGACGCTGCTCATCCCGCTGGGCATACTGATTGGGTTCACCCTGCTCAACGTGGTCCCGGTAGCCAGCCCGCGAGTGGACAACATCACCCCGCGAGTTCTGGCGCTGGCCGTGATGTCCACTGCGTTCACCGGACAAGCCATCGCATTGGGCTTCGACCGCCGGTACGGGGTGCTCAAACGGTTAGCCGCCACCGCGCTACCACGCTGGTCGTTGGTCGCCGGCCGAATGCTGGCGGTGCTCGGGGTGGTGGTGGTGCAACTGGTGGTGCTCGGCTCGGTGGCCGCTGGATTGGGTTGGCACCCGCATCCTGCAGGTCTGGCACCCGCGGCATTGCTGATCCTGGCCGGGACGGCGGCCTTCGGCGCCCTTGGGGTGTTGCTCGGGGGGGCGCTTCGGGCCGAGGTGGTGCTCGCAGTGGCGAACATGGTCTGGCTATTACTCGTCGTCGCGGGGGGCATCGTGCTGTCTGTCCACGCCTTGCCCAGACCGCTGTCCACGATCGCCGCCGTGCTGCCCTCCGGCGCGCTGGCCGAGGGCCTACACACGGCGCTGGTTCAGGGCGTCGCACCGTGGGGTGCGCTGGGCGTTCTGCTGGCCTGGGCGGCAAGCGCCGGCCTGCTGGCCGCCCGCACCCTGCGCCTGTCCTGAGCCACCCGCGCGGGCTGACGGCAAGGGTTGGCACGGGCCATGATCGCCGAAACTGGGTACGGGCAGTGCAATTTTGCACGGTTACCGCTCACTATCGACGATCTTGAGAGCCAGCGGCAAGCGAATAGGCAAGAGTGTCCCTGTCCCGAGCGAATATCTGCGATCATCACGTCATGGAGCTGCGTCCAGGCCTGTATGTCGCCGATTCCACGCTCGCGGCGTTCGCCAGGAGGCACGGCATCGCGCGGCTGGCGCTCTTCGGCTCGGTGCTGCGAGGCGACTTCACTGAGGACAGCGACGTAGACATACTCGTGGAGTTCGAACCGGGCCGTACCCCGGGTCTTTTCGGACCCGCCGCGATGGAGCGCGAGCTGGAGGAGGCAATCGGCCGAACGGTCGACCTGCGGACGTACCACGACCTAAGCCGCTACTTTAGGGACGATGTTGTGGCACACGCACGAGTGGTCTATGCCGCCTGACGACACTGCTCGACTGGCGCATATGCGCGACGATCTTCCCCAACTTCTGACAGCGTTAGATTCGGCCGGGAACCCGACCTGATACTCCGGCCAAACCTCGGCAACCAAACCATCATCGACGTGCCCGCCGGTGGGTAGACGCACCGGCTGCCTACTATCAGGTTGTGCTTGCTGCACCTGCCCCGAAGCGCTCACTGGCGACCCTGTCCCGGGCCACGGCGATCGCTGCGGTGATCACC
>JAICSB010000528.1 GCA_025937115.1 Pseudonocardiaceae bacterium
CTGGTAGACGCACCATGCACCGGCCTGGGCGCACTGCGTCGCCGCCCGGAGGCGCGCTGGCGACGGCAGGCCGACGACCTCGCCGGTCTGATCCGGCTGCAGCGGGAACTGCTGATCGCGGCGTTTCGGCTGGTCCGTCCAGGGGGCGTGGTGGCCTACGTGACCTGCTCGCCGCACCTGGATGAGACAGTGGGCGTGGTCGCGGACGTGGTACGGCGCACCGGTGCCGCGCAGCTCGACGCGAGGCCGCAGTTTCCCGGCGTCCCCCAGCTCGGCGGCGGGCCGTATATCCAGCTGTGGCCACACCGCCACGGCACCGACGCGATGTTCTGCGCTCTGCTGCGTCGCTAGATCTCGTTCTTGTCTGCCGTCACAACGTGGTAGTCGATGAGTCCGCGGTGGTATGCCTTCAGCCAGTTGCGACCCCAGCTGTCTTTGAACTCGGTCTGCGCTATCCAGGCGTCAAAGCCGGGCCAGACATACTCACCGATGCTTTCTACCTGCACGTCGACAAAGCCTGCCGCGAGAAGGTCATCCCGAAAGGAATCGATCACCGCGACGACGTCGATGCCGCTACCGATAGTCTCGATCAGACGTCGCAGCTCGGTGGCGGCGGTCGGGTGAGTCATGAAGAATGTTGCGACGGCGAGCCGTCCGCCGGATTTGAGTACTCGATGGGACTCGGACGCGAACACGGCCAAATCTTCGAAGTGTTGAGCGGCTTCCACTGAGTAACATTTGTCGAACGTCTCCGCTGGGTAAGGCAGCTTCAGTGCGGAGCCTTGCTGGAGTACCAAGCGGTCGGGCTGGCGTGCGATCAACTCGGAATTGACCCTGGTGGCTCGCTCGAGTTGAGCTTGGGAGAGGTCGAGCCCGTAAACTCCACTTGGATTGAATTCTCGAAGCGCGAGTACCGTCCCTACGGCTATGCCGCATCCCACTTCCAGTGCCACGTCGGTCGAAGCGATCTCCAAGCGGCGAAGTACGGTGCGGTAGAGGTTGGCTTGGCTCTCAGTGCGCTCGTCGACACTGATGCGCCCAGGGGTGAAGTCCTGCCAATATCCGAAGTTGATGTAGTTGCCTGAGAAGATTGCCATCGAGCTGAGATCGTCCGCACCGTACATCGCAGCTCGCCGCGAAGCACCGCTATCACCGTGCATGATTCGCCTCCTCCATCTCTGTCGGTCCCTGTGGCCGTGAACTCGTCAGCACGGACGTTTGTGCCCGCGGACGAGGTCGGTGACGTCGAGTTCACAACGTAAAGGGTCCGGTTGGTTGGCGCGGTCGGCGAGGAGGGCTCCGGCCGGAGCCGACATCGGACTGCGGCAATCCACTCCGTCGGCGCGGCGCGGAAGCCCGGTCGGGGGCATTATCAAGGGTGGTAACGCGGACAGCGGCCGCCGGTGCGGCGGACGAGGAGGCTTAGTATGCCCGAGGGACCGTTCGGTTCTGGGTTTAACCCCCTTGAGGATCTCGTGAGCCGGCTGGTCGGCGGCCTCGAGCAGTCCTTCGGCGGGATAACCAGACCGGGCACGTCGAGGCAGCGGCTGGACCGTTACGGCCGCGACCTCACAGCCACTGCCCGAGCTGGGCGTCTCGATCCAGTCATCGGGCGCGAGGACGAGGTCGAGCAGGTCCTCGAGGTGTTGTCGCGGCGGACGAAGAACAATCCGGTGCTGATCGGAGATCCTGGCGTCGGCAAGACAGCGATTGTCGACGGGATCGCCCAGCGGATAGCCGACGGTGCGGTCCCGGAGCCGCTGCGCAATCGGCGGTTGATCGTGCTGGACTTGCCCGGGATGTTGGCTGGCACCAAGTACCGGGGTGAGTTCGAGGAACGGCTTACTGCGGTGATCGATGAGGTGACTGGGGCTGGCCGGACGGTGGTGCTGTTTCTTGATGAGCTGCACACCGTGATCGGCGCCGGCGCGGGGGCCGAGGGCGGTGCGATGGACGCCAGCAGCATGCTCAAGCCCGCGCTGGCCCGCGGCGACCTGCAGCTGATCGGCGCCACCACAGTCGATGAGTACCGCCGCCACATCGAGCGGGACCCTGCGCTGGAGCGACGGTTCCAGCCCATCCTGATCGCCGAACCGAGCGTCGAGGAGACCGTCGCGATCTTGCGTGGCCTGCGCAAACGCTACGAGTCACATCACCGAGTTCGCATCACCGATGAGGCCGCCGAAGCGGCTGCACGGCTATCTCACCGGTATCTCACCGACCGGTTTCTCCCCGACAAGGCGATCGACCTGATCGACCGGGCCAGCGCTCGGGTCCGGTCGCGAGTCGAGACGCCGCGCGAGGACACCCGGGCGCTCGAGGAGCGCGTCGAGCAACTCACCCGGGCCAAAGACATCGCGATTGACGCCGAAGATTACGAGCGGGCCGAGGCGCTGACCCGGGAGCTCGACCTGGGTATCGTCGAGCTGGAGACCGCTCACGCTAAGCCGACTCGTACGCCGGAGGTCGGTGTCAACGATGTTGCGGAGATCATCGCACGGAGTACTGGCATCCCGGTCGCCCAGCTCACCGCGGTGGAGCGACACCGGCTGCTGCATCTCGAGGAGCAGCTGCGGCAGCGGGTCGTCGGGCAGGACGAGGCGATCGAGGCAGTCGCGGACGCGGTGCGCGCCAGCCGCGCGGGTCTCAATCACCCGGACCGGCCGGTCGGCTCCTTTTTGGTCCTCGGCCCTACCGGCGTAGGTAAGACGGAGCTGGCCCGGGCGCTGGCGCAGACACTGTTCGGGTCGCAGGAGCGGCTGATCCGCTTCGACATGAGCGAATTCCAGGACAAACACACCGTGTCGCGGCTCATCGGGGCCCCTCCCGGCTATGTCGGCCACGAGGAGGCCGGCCAGCTTACCGACGCCGTCCGGCGCACCCCGTACACAGTGGTGCTGCTGGATGAGATCGAGAAGGCGCAC
>JAICSB010000445.1 GCA_025937115.1 Pseudonocardiaceae bacterium
GCACTCATTCATCAAGCAGCGGATGGCGGAAACCGGGGCGATTTTCGGCGGTGAGCATTCCGCGCACTACTATTTCCGCAGTTTCTGGCGCGCTGACTCCGGAATGCTCGCCGGGTTGCACGTGCTCGCCGCGCTCGGCCGGCAGCAGCGGCCGCTATCGGCGCTGATGGCCGAGTTCAGCCGTTACGCCGCATCCGGTGAAATCAACTCCACGGTCGATGACCAGCGGGCCAGGATGGCGCTCGTGCAGCAGCGCTTCGCGGCCCGAGACGGCATCCAGCTCGACGAGCTCGACGGCCTCACCGTACGGTGCCCCAACGGTTCGTGGTTCAACCTGCGCCCGTCGAACACCGAACCGCTGCTGCGCCTGAACGTCGAAGCCCGGGACACCGCAGCGGTCGAGGTGTTGCGCGACGAGGTGTTGGCGCTGGTGCGAGGCGACTGAGGAGGCGACGACGATGGCCGTGGACTTGGACGCTGCGCTGATGGAAATCTTGGCGTGCCCGTGCCCGGTGCACGCGCAGTTGCGCAGCGGTACCGCTGCTGATCCTGACGCGGATGCCTTGACCTGCACCGCGTGCGGACGGAGCTTCCCGGTGACCGATGGCATCCCGGTGCTACTGCTGCACGAGGCGTTGCCCGGGACCGGACCGGACGCCGACAGCAGCGGTGGCGGCGGGTGATGGAATCCGACCGTGGCCACCGAAGTCAGGCTGACAACAGCCAGGGTGATGACGATGACTTACTCGACGACCCTGGACGCCTGGAGACCATCGATACCGGCGGCTTGCTGCGCGCCGCGGCAACGGCGGGCGCCCAAGTGCGTGCCACGGCGGCCGCGGCCGAAGAAGCGGGTCTGCGGAGGCTGACCGGGGAACGTCCACGCGCCCTGGTGCTGCTGACCCGTCCGGGTGCGGCGTCGGCCGCCGCACCGCTGCTACTTGCTCTGCTGGGGCTGTCGTGCCCGGTACCGGTGGTGACTACCCGGTCGGTGCCGATGTGGGTGGGCGCATTGGACATCGTCCTGGCCAACACCACCGATCCCGGCGATCGGGAGCTGGCCGAGGGCCTTGCCCGGGCGGTCCGTAGAGGAGCCCAGTTGGTGCTCACCGCGCCCGCGGACGGCCCGGTGGCGGCCGCAGTGGCAGGTCGAGCGGTGCTGGTGGTGCCCAGAATCGAGGTGCCATCGGGGTTGGCGCTACCGCGGACGCTGACCGCCGGTCTGTTGCTGTTGGATGCGCTGGGGCTGCTCGCCACTGACGTCGAGGCATTGGCCGGTGAGCTGGACCGGGAAGCCGAGCGCGACCACGTCGCACACGAGTCGTTGGTCAACCCCGCCAAGTCCCTGGCGTTGCGGCTGACCGGGCGAACCCCCTTGCTGTGGGGTACTGATCCGGTGGCCACGGCGGTGGCAGGGCATTGCGCCGCGGCGCTCGCCGCGCATGCGGGGGTGGTGGCGCACGCGGCGGGATTCCATGAGGCGGCAGCACTGCCGGTGCTGCGCCGAGAGGCGGTCCGCGGCAGTGCGGAGACCGACGTGTTCAGTGATCCTTTCAGCGATCCGGTTGAGGATGGGGCGCCGCACGGGGCGCTGCCGGCGGTCCGGCCGGTGCTGCTCGGGGTGCTCGCCGACGCCGGCATCGAGTCTGAGCGGGCTATGGCGTTGGACGCGTTGCCAGCCGCTGATGTGGTGACCGCCGACGAGGAGCTGATGGTGCGTCAGGGTGATCCGGGGGCCGCGGCGAGTGCTGCCGCGGTACTGGCCCTACGGTTCGACTTCGCCGCGCTGTACCTCGGGTTGAGCCGGGGTGCGTTGGGCAGGCCGGGTTGGGTCGGCTCGGCCGGTTCGGTCGTTGAATGAACGCAGGCGGTAAGGGAGGGGTTGTGGAGCTGTTGCGCAACGCGGTGCGGCCTTACGCCTGGGGTTCCCGGACGGCGATTCCGGAGCTACTCGGCGGCCCGGTCCCGGCCCCGCACCCGCAGGCGGAGCTATGGCTGGGTGCGCACCCGGCGGATCCGTCAGTGCTGATGCACGCAGATGGCGCTCAGACATCCCTGCTGGAGGAATTGCGTGCCGACCCCTACCGGCACCTCGGCCCGCGCTGCGCCCAGCGTTGGGGCGGCCAGTTGCCGTTCCTGCTCAAGGTGCTCGCCGCCGACGAGCCGCTGAGCCTGCAGGCTCATCCGTCCGCGGAGCAGGCTGCTGAGGGCTTCGCCCGCGAGGAGGTCCGGGGAATCCCGCGGGACGCGCCGGAACGCAACTACGTCGACCCCAGCCACAAACCCGAGCTGATCTGCGCGCTTACCGAGCTCCAGGCGCTGGCTGGGTTCCGGGATCCGGAGCGCACCGTGGAGTTGCTCAAAGCTCTGGACGTGCCGGAGCTGGCGCCCTACCGTGCGATGCTCGCGGCTGAGCCTAATGCCGACGGGTTGCGAACCCTGTTCACCACCTGGATCACGATGCCCGAGCCAGCGATGAAGGCAGTACTGCCCCCTACCCTGGATGCCTGCGTTGCGTTACTGCGCCGCAACGGCCTGTGCGGAGGCAACTTTCGAGCAGAGTGTCGGGTGATTCTCGAGCTAGCTGAGACTTATCCAGGCGACGTGGGAGTGCTCGCGGCCCTGCTACTCAACCATGTCGTGCTGGCGTCGGGAGAGGCGATGTACCTGCCCGCCGGCAACCTGCACACCTACCTGCGGGGCACCGGTGTGGAAATCAGTGCGAACTCGGACAACGTACTGCGCGGCGGTTTGACCTCCAAGCACATCGACGTCCCGGAACTGCTGCGGGTACTGGACTTCTCCTATGGTGCGCTGCCGGTGCAACGCGGTGAACCAGTGGGGCCGCACGAAACTGCGTATCGCACTCTGGCGGAGGAGTTCCAGTTGACCAGGCTGGAATGGGCGCACGGCGAGTCGACTCCGATGTGCCTGCACAGTCAGTGGCCGCAGATCCTGCTGTGCACTCAGGGCTCAGCGCGGCTGCATTCCCTCGACGGCGGCGGCGTCACCGTGCGCCGAGGTGGCTCGGTATGGCTGGCGGCCGAGGATCCCGAGGTCACGGTGTGCCCAGGCCCCGGCCCGGTGCAGCTATTCCGCGCCCTACCCGGCCTAGCACCGCTGCCAGTGCACCCCGGGCCGTCATTCGGCTCCGAATAGCGATCTATCAGCCGCCGAAACCGCCATTCGCCTGGCGAATGGCGGGCTGGGTAACAGGAGGAGAGAGGGTGTCAGCGGGGGCCGGGAAGACGGCGATCGTCGCGGCGTTGGCGGCGAACGCCGGTATCGCAGCGGCGAAGTTCGTCGGATTCCTGGTCACCGGGTCATCGTCGATACTCGCCGAGGCGGTGCACTCGGTAGCCGACACCTCCAACCAGGGGCTGTTGCTGATCGGCGGCAAGCGCTCCCGGCGGGAAGCCACCGCAGAGCATCCGTTCGGCTACGGTCGCGACCGCTACTTCTACTCCTTCGTGGTGGCGCTGCTGCTGTTCAGCCTCGGTTCGGTGTTCGCGCTCTATGAAGGCGCCCACA
>JAICSB010000325.1 GCA_025937115.1 Pseudonocardiaceae bacterium
AACCCGCTCGTCACCCGATAATCCTGCCCGACATGGAGACATATCGAGGCTATACCGGCTCATTTTGCCCCGATATGTCTCCATGTCGGGCAGAGATCAGCGGCCGCGGATGATTCGGCGGAGCCGGGTCATCCGCTCAGATAAGGCGCGTTCGGCTCCGTGCGGACGAGGGTCGTAGTAATTTCGTCCTACTAGGGCGTCGGGGGGGTATTGCTGGGCTAGTACGCCGTCGGGGGCGTCGTGGGGGTAGCGGTAGCCCTGCGCGTGACCGAGCCGGGCCGAGCCCGCGTAATGCCCGTCGCGCAGGTGAGCGGGGACAGATCCGGTGGCACCGGCACGGACGTCAGCCAGGGCCTCGTCGATCCCGGTGATCACCGCATTGGATTTCGGTGCGGTAGCCAGATGCACGGTGGCCTGGGCAAGCGCTAGCCTGCCCTCGGGCATGCCGATGAACTGCACAGCGTGGGCGGCGGCCACCGCGGTCTGCAACGCCGTCGGGTCAGCCATCCCGATGTCCTCGCTGGCGTGCACCACCAACCGCCGGGCGATGAACCGCGGGTCCTCGCCCGCCTCCACCATCCGCGCCAGGTAGTGCAGGGCCGCGTCCACATCGGACCCGCGGATCGCCTTGATGAAAGCGCTGATCACGTCGTAGTGCTGGTCCCCATCCCGGTCGTAGCGCACCGCCGCCCGGTCCACCACTGACTCGACGCACGCCAGGTCCACCTCGGAGCCGCCGGCTGAGGTCACTGCCTCGGCGGCGGTCTCCAGTGCGGTCAGCGCCCGCCGGGCGTCCCCGGCGGCCAGGCGCACCAGGTGGTCCTCGGCCGCGGGGGCGAGAGTGATCGACCCGTCGAGGCCGCGCGGATCGGTCAGCGCACGCCGGATCAAGGTCTGCACGTCGTCGTCGGACAATGGGTGCAGCTGCAGCACCAGGGACCGCGACAGCAACGGCGACACCACCGAGAAGAACGGGTTCTCAGTGGTCGCGGCGACCAGCAGGATGACCCGGTCCTCGACCGCTCCGAGCAGCGCGTCCTGTTGGGTGCGGGAGAAGCGGTGCACCTCGTCGATGAACAGCACAGTGGCGTCCCCGCCCTCGCGTCCCAACCGGCGACGGGCGGCGTCGATCACGGCGCGGACTTCCTTGACCCCCGCCGACAACGCCGACATCGCCTCGAAGCGTCGCCCGGTCGCCTGCGAGATCAGCCTGGCCAGCGTTGTCTTCCCTGTTCCCGGTGGGCCATAGAGGATGACCGACGCTGCCGAGCCGCCTTCGACCAACCGGCGCAACGGACTGCCGGGCGCCAGTAGATGATCCTGCCCGACGACCTCCGCCAGCATGGCCGGCCGCATCCGGGCAGCTAGCGGCGCTGAGGCGGAAAGCCGCTGCTCGGCGCGCTCCTCAACCTGCCCAGCGAACAGCCCCTCGTCGAATAATGCCTCGTTATCTGCTACACCGCCGTTAGCTGGCACACCGCGACGGTACCGCCGCGGGCCGTCGCGATCACCGTGGTTCAGCCCTCGGCCAGCGGACGACCGAGGTTGCGGTCTTCTCGGCGGGTGCGCAGCAGCAGCACCAACACTCCGGCGAACGCAATGCCGACCAGATTCACCAGCAGCTGCACGGTCGACTCAATGGCCGTTCGCCAGGCCCCGGTGGTGACCGCGAGCGCGGCGAACGCCGCCGCGGGCACCGTCGTTACCGAGATGAACACCCCGATTAGCGCCGCCGATTTCGCCGACGTGAGACTGAGCATCCCCGCAGCGCCGGCGAGCATTGCCAGGATCAGGGAGAAGGGCCCGACCTGGTAGATGAAGTCCACCTGCTCGAGTGAACCGACCACTCCCATGTCGATCAGCCCGGTCCACTCGCTGAGCAATGCGCCGGCCGCCGCGATCAACATCGCCATCGGAAAGCCGACACCCAACGCCAGCGCTGCCCTCCGCAGTAGATCCCCACGTCGCAGCACCAGCCCGACCGCCAGTGCCGCCAGTGGCGCGAACTCGGGACCGACGACCATCGCACCCACCACTGTTACCGGGGAGTCGGTGACCACTCCCACGACCGCGATCAGGCAGGCCAAGGTGAGGAAGGCCAGGAAGGTGATGGTCAGCCGCGAATCGTCCCCGGTCCGCGCGATGAGCTCCTCCCACACCACCGCGTCCGCGGGCTCCCCCGGAGCGGCCAGCGCCGCGGCGTCCGCCGCGTCGGAGAGCACCGTGTCTAGCGGTTGGAGAGTGATCCCGCCGACGTGGTCGATACCGAGTTCGCGTAGATCGGCCAGTAACTCGTCAGTGGCCTCCCGGACCACGTCAGCCTGTACCAGATCACCGAGCGGATCGATTGCGGCGCCGCGCGCGATGGTGAGGTGGACCGCGCCGGGTGCGTTGCTCAGCTTGTCGAGCACTGCATCCGTCACCTCCGCCGGGCACATGACGCGCAGGTGCAGCACCCGCTATCCCTTCGCGGCAGGCTTCGCGTCTACCCCGGCCTCGATACGCTGTTCGCGGGTGATCGGGGCTGGCGCTCCGGTGAGCGGGTCGAAACCGCCACCGGACTTGGGGAATGCGATGACCTCGCGCAACGAGTCCGCACCGGCGAGCAGCATGCAAATCCGGTCCCAGCCGAACGCAATCCCGCCGTGCGGCGGCGGCCCGTAGCGAAATGCCTCGAGTAGGAACCCGAATTTGTCCCGCGCCTCGTCGGCGGTGATTCCGAGCACCTGAAAAACTCGTTGTTGAACGTCAGCCTGATGGATACGGATCGAGCCCCCGCCGATCTCGTTGCCGTTGCAGACGATGTCGTAGGCGTAGGCCAGCGCGGCGCCCGGGTCCCGCTCGAAACGGCCAGTCCACTCGGGGGTGGGCGCGGTGAACGGATGATGAACCGCAGTCCAGCTGCTGTGCCCCATTGCCACATCGCCGCTGCGCTCAACAGGTTCGAACATGGGTGCGTCGACTACCCACACGAAGGACCAGGCCGACTCGTCGATCAGGCCGCAGCGCCGGCCGATCTCCACCCGGGCGGCACCCAGCAGGGCACGAGCGTCACGTGCATCACCGGCGGCGAAGAACACACAGTCGCCAGGGTTGGCGCCGGCCGCCTTGGCCAGGCCGTCGCGCTCGTGCTCGGCGAGGTTGCGGGCAACCGGCCCGGACAGCTCGCCGTCCGCGCTGATCAGCACATAGGCCAGTCCCTTAGAACCTCGCTGCTTGGCCCACTCCTGCCACGCGTCGAGCTGCCGCCGCGGCTGGCTTGCTCCGCCGGGCATGACCACGGCCCCCACATAGGGCGCCTGGAACACCCGAAACGGGGTGTCGACAAAGTAGCTAGTGAGCTCGGTGAGCTCGAGCTCGCAGCGCAGGTCCGGCTTGTCGGTGCCGTAGCGGGCCATGGCGTCGAAGTAGCTCAGCCGGCTGATCGGCAGCTCGATGTGGTGGCCCGCCAGCGCCTCCCACAGGGCGGCGATCACTTTCTCGCCAACCGCGATCACGTCGTCCTGCTCGACGAAGCTCATCTCGATGTCGAGCTGAGTGAACTCAGGCTGCCGGTCGGCGCGGAAGTCCTCATCCCGGTAGCAGCGAGCGAGTTGGTAGTACCGCTCCATGCCCGCGACCATGAGTAGCTGCTTGAACAGCTGCGGTGACTGCGGCAGTGCATACCAGCAGCCTGGCTGCAGCCGCGCCGGCACCAGGAAGTCCCGGGCCCCTTCCGGGGTGGACCGGGTCAGGGTCGGGGTTTCCACCTCGACGAAGCGCTCCTCATGCAGCACTGTGCGGGCGATCCGGTTGGCCTCGCTACGCAGTCGCATCGCGGCAGCGGGGCTGGGCCGGCGCAGATCGAGGTAGCGGTGCCGCAGCCGGATCTCCTCGCCGACCTCGAGGTGCTCATCGAGCGGAAACGGCAGCGGTGCTGACTCGCTGAGCACCGTCAGCTCCGCGGCGGTGACCTCGATGCTTCCAGTGGGAATGTCCGGGTTCGCATTGCCCTCGGGACGGACCGCCACGGTGCCAGTGACCTGCAGGCAGAACTCGGCGCGTAGCCGGTGCGCCCGCTGCGCCATGTCGCCCTCCCGGAAGACCACCTGGGACACCCCGGAGGCGTCTCGCAGGTCGATGAAGATCACGCCCCCGTGGTCGCGGCGCCGGGCAACCCACCCGGCGAGGGTGACGGTATTCCCTGCATGCTCGGCGCGCAGCGTGCCCGCAGGGTGGGTGCGCATCACGGGAACTCGCTCCTAGATCTCTCCAACGGCAAACCGGACCCTGCAGAGGCTAGCCGCGCCGAGAGCGCCGCCGCCGGCGTCCCCTCGTCATAGCAGCTTGAGCTGCTCCGCCTGCGAATTCGTCGTGGTTGACGTGCTGGCCAGCGTGGGCCGTCCCCGCGCCACAGTGCGCCTCACCGAGGGCCTGCGGGCCTCGCCCGGCACCACGGCTCCGACGCCGTAGCGCCGAGCCAGCGCGTTTACCCGGGCGGAGATGCTCTGCCGATATGTCTTGGGGGCGTAGGCGCCTGCGCTGTAAAGCTCTCGGTAGCGGGA
>JAICSB010000385.1 GCA_025937115.1 Pseudonocardiaceae bacterium
GGTGATCATCATGACCAGCAACCTCGGCGCGGATCAGCTGCTGGCCGCGACCAGTACCGGGCAATCAGTCGAGGAGGTGCGGGAGCCATTGATGGTCACCGTGCGACGGCACTTCCGGCCGGAGTTCCTCAACCGGATCGACGAGATCGTCCTGTTCCGTGGCCTCGATCGGCCGGGGCTTCACACGATCACCAAGCTCCTCTTGGAGCAGACCTGGCAGCGGCTGCAAGCGCAGAACATCACCCTGCGCCTCGACGACCACGCCATCGATTGGATAGTCGATCGTGGCTACCAGCCGGAATACGGGGCGAGACCGCTGCGCCGAGCCATCGGGCGTGAGCTGGACAAGAAACTGTCCCGCATGCTGCTCACCGAGGACCTCAAACCAGGCCAGGAGGTCCATGGCACCGTCGCCGAGGACCGGCTGGAACTCACCGTTGTCGAGCCGCAACCGCCGTTGAGCTGACTAGCGCGATACCGTGCACCTTGTGCCACCTCAGCCGATGATCGCGCCATCTATCTTATCCGCCGATTTCGCCCGGCTGGCCGACGAGGCCAACGCGGTAACGGGCGCCGACTGGCTGCACGTCGACGTGATGGACGGGCACTTTGTGCCCAACCTCACCCTGGGTCTTCCCATCGTGCAGAGCCTGATGAAATACACCGACATCCCGATGGACTGTCACCTCATGATCGAAAATCCGGATCGGTGGGCTATCAGCTACGCCGAAGCGGGTTGTTACAACGTCTCCGTGCACGCCGAGGCCGCCCAGGACCCGATCAAGCTGGCGAAGGACCTCCGCGCGGCCGGGGCCAAGGCCGGCCTGTCAGTCAAACCCAAGACCCCGCTGGAGCCGTGGGTGGAGGTGCTGCGGCACTACGACACGCTGCTGGTGATGAGCGTGGAGCCCGGCTTCGGTGGGCAGTCGTTCATCCACGAGGTGCTGGACAAGGTGCGCACCGCCCGGCGATTGGTGGACACCGGCCACCTTACTGTCCTGGTGGAGATCGACGGCGGAATCAACGCCGACACCATCGAGGCCGCCGCGGAGGCCGGGGTGGACTGTTTCGTTGCCGGCTCTGCCGTGTACGGGGCCGAGGACCCAGCCCGGGCAATCGAGTCGCTGCGGGCCCAGGCCCGGGCCTGCGGCGGCCGGTGAGCCTTGTTCACCGGCATCGTCGAGGAACTCGGCGAGCTCGTCAGCCGGGAGGAACGGCCCGACGCAGCGCGATTTTCCGTACGGGGTCCGCTGACCAGCTCAGATGCTCAACCCGGTGACTCGATCGCGGTCAACGGCGTCTGCCTGACCGTCGTAGACGTCGACGGCGACGTGTTCACCGCCGACGTGATCGGTGAGACGCTGCGCCGCTCCAGCCTTGGTCCGGCTGCGATCGGAGACCGGCTGAACCTGGAGCGGGCCGCGAAGCTGGGACACCGGCTCGGCGGGCACCTGGTGCAGGGTCACGTCGATGGCACCGGAACTGTGCTGTCCCGTACCGCCCCCGAGGACGGAGTTCCATGGGAACTCGTGCGGATCGGGATGCCCGCCGGGTTGGCCCGCTACGTGGTGGAGAAGGGGTCCATCACGGTGGACGGGGTTTCGCTCACCGTGATCGACGTCGGTGCTGAGGACTTCTCGGTAGGCCTGATTCCGACCACTCAGCAGCTGACCACCCTAGGAGCGCGACGTCCCGGCGAACTGGTGAACCTCGAAGTCGATGTGATCGCGAAATACGTAGAGCGGTTGGCTCGCCCACACCTTGTGCACCGTAGCGATGATGCTGGGGGATGATTCGGGGGAGGAGGACGCGATGACGCACAGCGCCTTTGCCGGCATCGACCGGGCGATCGCGGACGTGGCGTCCGGGCGCCCGGTGATCGTGGTGGATGACGAGGAACGCGAGAACGAAGGCGACCTGATCTTCGCCGCGGCCCGGGCCACTCCCGAGCTGCTGGCGTTCACGGTCCGGTACACCTCGGGGTACGTCTGTGTGGCGCTGACCGGAGACGATTGCGACCGGCTGGACCTGCCGCCGATGTTCCACACCAACCAGGACAAGCGGGGCACCGCGTACACCGTGACGGTGGACGCCCGCGAGGGCGTGACGACCGGGATCTCGGCGGCGGACCGGGCGCACACCATCCGGCTGCTGGCCGATCCGGACTCTAAGTCGGTCGACTTCGCCCGACCGGGTCACGTCGTGCCGCTGCGGGCCAAGGAGGGTGGGGTGCTGCGCCGCCCGGGGCACACCGAGGCCTCGGTGGACTTGGCCCGGCTGGCCGGGCTGCCGCCGGCCGGTGTGCTCTGCGAGATCGTCTCGGCCAAGGACGACGGTGAGATGGCCCGTCGCGACGAGCTGGAGGTCTTCGCCGCCGAGCACGATCTGGCGCTGATCACCATCGCGGATCTGATCGCCTACCGGCGGCGCTTCGAAAAGCAGGTGGAGCGGGTCGCGGAGGCCCGGATCCCGACCCTGCACGGGGAGTTCAGGGCGATCGGGTTCGACTCGCTGCTCGACGGTGTGGAGCACATCGCGCTGGTCGCCGGGGAAATTGGGGACGGGGCCGATGTGCTGGTCCGGGTGCACTCGGAATGTCTGACCGGCGACGTGCTGGGCTCGCTCCGCTGTGACTGCGGGCCGCAGTTGGACGCCGCGATGGCCGCCGTCGCCGCCGAAGGCCGCGGGGTGGTGCTCTACGTGCGGGGTCACGAGGGCCGCGGCATCGGGTTGATGCACAAACTGCAGGCCTACCAGCTGCAGGACGCCGGCGCGGACACCGTGGACGCCAACCTCGCTCTGGGCATGCCCGCCGACTCTCGCGATTACGGCACCGGGGCGCAGATCCTGGTGGACCTGGGAGTGCGCTCGATGCGGTTACTCACCAACAACCCCGCCAAGCGAGCCGGCTTGGAGGGCTACGGCCTGACCATCACCGGGAGGGTCCCGCTGCCCATCCGACCCAACCCCGAAAACCTGCGCTACCTGCGCACCAAACGTGACCGGATGGGCCACGACCTCGACGGCTTGGACCCCACTGGAGCGTTGCGACCATGAGTGGCACCGGCCAGCCCGCGCTGGAGGTACCGCGCTGCGGGGACTTGCGGCTGGCCATCGCCGCTACTCGCTGGCACCCACGGATCACGACCGCCTTGCTGGACCGGGCCAGTGCAGCGGCTTCCGCGGCGGGGATCCCGACGCCGACGGTGGTGCGGGTGCCGGGTGCGGTCGAGCTGCCGGTGGTGTGCCAGGAGCTGGCCCGCCAGCACGACGCCGTCCTCGCGCTCGGAGCGGTGATCCGCGGCGGCACCCCGCATTTCGAGTACGTCTGCGACGCGCTCACCGCCGGACTCACCAGAGTGGCGTTGGACGAGCGGACCGCGATCGGCAACGGCGTACTCACCTGCGATACCGAGGAACAGGCTCTGGACCGCTGTGGGCTGCCCTCCTCCGCGGAGGACAAGGGGTTCCAAGCCTGCGTTGCCGCGCTGCAGACGGCCCTAGTGCTGCGCGAACTGCGTCGGACTCGGCGGGACAGGCCATGACCGCCACAGTGTTCGAGGCCCGGCCCCGCAAGGCCCGCGGTGTCGCGGTGGCCGCGGCGGTGCTGTTGGTCGCGGTGTTTACCGTCGTTGGAGCGCTGCTCCGGCGGACATCTACCGGCGTCTATTTCCGGCTCTCCGACCAGGTGGCCATGGTGGTGCTGGGATTGTTTCTCGCCGGAGCGGCGTTGCTGTTCGCGCGGCCCCGGGTGCGCGCTGGCGCCGACGGCGTGGAGGTGCGCAACCTGCTCGCAACCCGCATGGTGCCGTGGGAACTGGTGCTCCGGGTCTCCTTCCCCGACGGCGCCCCGTGGGCCCGCATCGAGCTCCCCGATGACGAGTACATCGCCGTGATGGCGATCCAATCCGCGGACGGCCGGAAGGCAGTACAGGACATCCGCGCACTGCGCGAGGTACACGCCGAGCACACCGCGCCACGAGATA
>JAICSB010000147.1 GCA_025937115.1 Pseudonocardiaceae bacterium
CCAACAGCAGCACCGGCATCACGACGACGAGCCAAGACGGCGACAGCGCGGAGAACTCGGAGTACACCGGCTGCAGCACCCACTCCGATTTCAGCGCCCCGGCGGCGACGTCTCGCCCCACCACGGGATCGAGTCCAGCGATCAGCATCCGGATCCAGAGTGGCGCGACCGCGGCCACGCCCAGACAGCCCACCCCGAGCAGGGCCAGCCCGGCGGTGCCCAGCGGGCCGACGTCGCGGCCGCGGATCGTCTCAGCCGGTCCCCGAGGCCCCAGCACGATGAGCCCGACGATCCGAACGAACGCCACCGCGGCGAACCCGGCGGTAATGGCGACCAGGGCGCCAGCCAGCGCCAACGGCAGCGCGTAGGCCAGCCGACCGACTCGGAACTGCTGCATGAGCGACTCGAGCAGGAACCACTCCGACACGAACCCGACAGTCAGCGGCAGGCCAGCCAGCGTGAGCGCCCCGATGGCCAGACCCGTTCCGCTCGCGGGCAGGCGATGCCCCACGCCGCGCAACGACTCCAGCTCCGTGGTGCCGGTCGCATCCTCCAACCCGGACGTGGCCGAGAACAGCAGCGACTTCGCCAGCGCGTGTGCCACCACCTGCAAGGTCGCCGCGAGCAGACCCACCGCGACCAGCGGTGGCCGGTTCACCGCGGCTCCGACCAAGGCGACGCCGTAGCCGACGCTGATCAGGCCACCGTTCTCAATGCTGGAGTAGGCCACCACCTCGGCCAGGTCGGTCTGCACGGTGGCGTGCGCGATACCGAGCAGCGCGGTGAACCCGCCCAGCAGCAGGACGATCACCGCCAGCCAACCGGGCGGCACCCGCAGCAGGTCCAGGGTGCGCCACATCCCGTAGAAGCCGACGTTGACGGCCACCCCGGCCATCACCGCGCGCAGCGGTCCGGGAGCGGCCCGGTAGCCCCGCGGCATCCAGACATGCAGCGGAACCAGCCCGACCTTGACGGCGAAGCCGCCGACCAGCAGCGCGAACGCGGCATCGCGCAGCCCAGACCGTGGCACCGACGCGAGCTGGGCGAAGCTGAAGCCCCCCGCGCGGGTGGCGAGCAACAGGAAACCGAGCAGCAGCGCCGCGCCGCTGACCTTGCCGAGGGTGACCGTGATGATCGCCGCGTCGGCACTGTCGGGTTTGGTCCGCTCGAACCCGGCCAGCAGGTAGAACGCGACCGTGAGCAGCTCCCAGGCCAGCAGGAACAGGAACGCGTTGTCGGCGGTGATGATGACGGCGACCGATCCCAGCGTCAGGCAGTGCGTCGCCGCCAGGCTCCGGTAGCGGACCCGGCCCGGGCGGGCGGCCCACGCCGCGCACACCAGGCTCACCGGTACCGCCACCGCGAAACTGATCACCAGGAATAGCCCGGAGAGCCGATCGACAGTCAGGGCTGTGCTGCCGAAACCCAGCGCTCCAGATCCCAATGCTGAGTCCAGGCCAAGTCGAACGCCCGCACCGGAGATGCCCGTGGCACCGACCACGACCAACAGCACCGACGACGCCGCAGCCACCATATAGGGCACCGCGCGCGGTATGGCGTACCGCACCCCTGCCACCAGGTCGATCAATCCGGCACCGAGCAGGGCCAGCAAGGCTATGGCGAGTAGCCACACCATCGGCGGTTCACCGACCTTCCGGGACGATCCGGCCGACGGCCAGCAGCAGCGCATGCAGCAGGCTGAATGGGGACGGGGGCGATCCGGGGACCCACACATCAACGTCGACTAGGTCGCCGATTCCGCCAGCAACCGCGTAGCTGGGGGCGACCAGTCCGCCGCTGATCGCGTCGGTTCCGGCGGCGATCACGACCAGAGGTCGGGGAGTGGCTTCCACGGTGCGGCGCAGTGGCTCGGCCATGCCGTGCGACCCGACCCCGGTGATCAGTAGCACGTCGGCGTGCCGGGGGCTGGCGGTGAAGAAGATTCCCAGCCGGTGCACGTCGTAGACCGGGTTGAGCAGGGCCAGCACCTCCCACTCCTCCGACCCGTCCGAGCCCGCGTCGACATGCCTGATGTGCACGGACCGGCGAAACATCCGAACTCGGGCCGCCAACGCGCCGCGGAGGAGTTCGACGGCCTCTTCGGTTTCCGGGAACTGCGGGACGACCAGCGCCTGGCGATGCAACCGCGCGGTCTTGCTGCCGGGTAACCAGTCGAACAGATCTGGCCGTTCCCGCACACATCGTCCGCATAGGATGCACCGGCCGGTGTCGACTCGTAACACGTCGTCCTCACTACGGATCGCTCCGGTGGGGCATAGCGTGTCGATCGGGCTCCCGTTGGAGGGACCGGGGGCCAGCGGTCGCACCGCGGCGGGGAAGGCCTCGGCGTAGGGATCGGGCCGGCGCGGGTAACCGGTGGTGACCACCCCATCACGCAGACCGCGCAGCACCCACGGCATTTACATCACCACCCCGGCGATGGACAACCCGAAGCTGGCCTCGTTGAAGGGAAAGTCAGTCAGGATGTCACCAACGAAGATCGACGGGAACAGCATGAGGTTGTGAAACGACGCCGAGCGTGGCGCGCAGTAGCTGATCCGCGCGGCTTCGTCGAAGTCGAGTAGGTAGAGCACCTCGCCCTGGGGGGCTTCGGCCCATCCCACGGCCTGCCCCGCACCTGGCTTCACCACCACCCGAAGTTGCTCGGTGTCGCAGTCCGGCAACCGCCCGACCGCCTGACGGGTGAGGTAGAAAGCCCCTTCGATCTCGTCGATCCGGACCTGCATCCGGGCCTGTGCGTCGCCCGCGCTACGGACCGCGACAGGTGGGGGCGCCAGCTGCTGGTAGCCGTCGTAGGGGCGGGTGACCCGGCAGTCATCGGCGCAGCCCGAGCCGCGGCCGATCGGGCCGAGCGCGCCGTGGGTCCTGGCCAGCTCGGGGTCCAGGGGCCCAGCGGTGCGGACCCGATCCAGGAACGAGGAGGTGTCCAGCAGTGCGCGCACATCACCGTTGATGGCGTGCTGCAGCCGGCCGAGCTCGGCGGTGACCTTGTCTGCGGGCAACCGGGGTAGCGCGGTCACGCCCCCGGGAACGACGACGCCGCGGCCGAACCGGCTGCCGCACATCGCGCCGACCAGCCGCAGGGTGTGCTCCTTGTGCAGCCCGAACCGCGCGGTGGCCACGGCCAGGCCGGCGGCGTCGGTGAGCTTGCCCAGGACGTCGAGGTGATTGGCGATGCGCTCCAGCTCGGCATGCAGCACCCGGATCATCGCGGCGGCGACGGGGACGCGGGCGCCGGCGAGGGTCTCCACGGCGTGCGCGAAGGCCAACGCATGCGCCACGGACGCGATGCCTTCAACCCGTTCGGCCAGCAATACCCCGTCGTCGACGGTCATGCCCTCGAAGCGCTTCTGCACTCCGCGGTGCTTGGCGTGCGGGCGGATCCGCAACTGGGAAATGTCCTCGCCGGGGGTTTCCACCAGGTACTCGACGGACTCGAAGACGCCCGAGCGCACCGGGCCGTGCGGGATGGTGAACACCCCGGTGCCGTGCAGCAGCGCCGACAGCGCTCGCTCATCGGGTTCGATCCGGTCCGGTTGCCCGGGCGCGCCGGGGTGGGGTGATAACCGACCGGCATCGTCGCTGTGCGGCAGTACCAACGGGTCCAACCGGGGGTGCCCGTCGGGCACCAGCCCGACCAGGTCGTGGATCGCCCGCTCGTACCAGAACGCTGCCGGCAGCTGCGGCGTCAGGGCCGGATAGTGGGTGACGCCGGCGGGCAGGGTCGCGGCCAGCGGCGTGACGCCGCCGTCGTGTGCGACCAGAGCGGTAAGCTCGGTACCCCCGGTAGGAGCACCCCGGCCGAGCAGCGCAGCGAAGCGCTGGCCGCTGGTCAGGCGCATGTGCAGCGCTTGATGCAGGGCACCTACCGGGTCCTGAGCGGGGCTGCGGACCGCGGACTGGCTCACAACGCACCTCCCAGTTCGGCGGCCCCGCGGGCGATGAGGGCGGCCAGCGCGTCCGGTGGGTGCAGGCCCAGCACCAGCAGCGCGAGCACCCCGACGACCATCGGTGCCACCATCCACGCGCTGGGCTCGCCCCGCGGCGCGGTCGCGGTGCCCGGGCCGTCCGGGTGTGGCACGAACAGCATCCGGGTGGTCACTATCGACAGCCCGAGGAAGGCCAGCGTGACCAGCGCGACCATCGCTGCGGCCGGCACGTAGCGAGCTGAGGCCAGCCCGCCGGCGACGATCTGGAACTCGCTGCGGAACAGCCCGAACGGCGGCATCGCGGACAGCGCGAGGATCGCGCAGAGGAACAGTGGGGCGGTCCACGGCAAACGGTCGAGGCCGCCGCGGATCCGTCCGATTTCCTTGGTCCCGTAGGCGCGCACCAGCACGCCGGCACCGAAGAACGCGTTGCTCTTGGCCGCGGCGTGCGCCAACACGTGCAACAGCACTCCAGCGAACGCGATCGGGGCGCCGAAGGAAACGCCGATGGCCAGGATGCCCATGTGCTCGACGCTGGAGTAGGCCAGCAGTCGTTTGAGGTTGCCCTGCTCAACCAGGTACAGCGCGGCCAGCAGCAGCGACAGCATGCCGAAGACGAGCAGCACGCCGCGGGGGAACCCGGTGCCCAGAGCGGCGCCGGCGATCTGGTAGTAGCGCAGCACGGCGTAGAAGCTGACCGCGAGTAGCGACCCGGACAGCATCGCCGAAACCGGGGTGGGTGCTTCGGAGTGCGCGTCGGGCAGCCAGGTGTGCACCGGGAAGAGCCCCATCTTGGTGCCGAACCCGACCACCGCGAGCACGAACGCGAGCTGGACGGCTGGGTGTGGCAGGGCCGGCCCAGCGCGCAGCAGCGGAGCAACGGTCAGGTCGTAGGACGGCCCGAGCACCGACGCACCAGCGTAGTACATGACGATCGTGGCCAGCAACGCGATCCCCAGCCCGGCCGAGGCGATCAGCACGTACTTCCATGCGGCCTCGGCGGTGCCCCGGGTGCCGTCCAGCGCGACCAGCAACGCCGAGACCACCGTGGTGATCTCCACCGCAATCCACAGCAGCGCCAGGCTGTTCATCAATGGAGCGCACAGCATGGCCCAGGCGAACAGGTTCAGCCCGACCCAGAACAACCGTGAGTAGCGGGGAAAGTCTGCTCGCTCGTGTTCGGCGCGCAGGTAGCCGACAGAGTAAGCGGTGGTTGTCGCATAGAGGAACGCGGTGCCCAGCGCGAAGACCACAGAGATCGCGTCGGCCCGCAGGAAACCCAGCGCGACCGGCCCCTTAGCCGCGGCGGGCACCAAGGTTAGGGCCAGGCCGAAGCACGCCACACCAGCCGTCACCGAGGCAGCGGGCGCGATCCGCCGTCCCGGCAGCAGCGACATCAGCGCCCCCAGCAGCGGCACGATGGTCAGGGCAACGAGTATGGTTGGCATGTCCTCACCCCCGCAGCTCGGTGAGCGCTTCGGTGGACAGTGACTCCGACTGCTCGTGATGGACCCGGATCAGCACGGCGAACACCACGACGGCGACTAGCAGGTCGAACAGGAACGCGACCTCGAGGAGCAGCGGCAGCCCGGCGGCGACCACCATGCTAGCCAGCGACACGCCATTTTCCAGCGTGAAGAACCCGATCGCTTGGGAGGCGACGTCCCGCCGGACGATCATCAGTACAAAGGACACTAGGACGATGGCCACGGCTACTGCGAGCGTGGCGGCTGGCAGCACCGGGCTGGCCAGCTGAAACCGGGCACTGGTGAAGAATCCGAAGGCGGCGACCGCCACCGCGAGCAAGACCATGCTGGCCACCCCGAGGGCGCGACTGCCACCGATCTCCTGATTGGTCCGGCGCAGCAACCGCAGCATGACCAACGGGACCACTACCACCTTGAGCAGCACCGAGAACGCCGCCAGCCCATAGAGTTCGGGCACGCCGCGGGCGAAGGCCACCACAACGGCGAGCACGGCGATCACCATCGACTGCGCCGCGTAGAGCCGGATCTGGGCCCGCAGCAGGGTGGCCTGCAGCATGCCGAACTCGATGACCAACATCAGCACGGCCAACGCCGTGGTCAGCCCGGCGTAGCTGGACGGTGGCGGCCCGACATCCGCGATGAGCAGTGCCATCAGCCACCCCCGAAGTACAGCGTGAACACCGACAGAACCGCCAGCATGAAGGCCGCCGACACGAACTCAGTGATCTTGAACAGGCGGAGCTTGGCGAACGAGTCGTCGATCACCGCGATGCCGACGCCGAGCAGCGCACACTTCCCGACCAGCGCCAGGATCGCCAACGCTACGGCGAGCAGCGAGGCGTCAGAAGCCAGCCCCCACGGTGCGACGAACAGGTTGATCAGAAGCACGAAGAAGATGAGTTGCTTCATCGTCGAGCTCCAGCGCAGCAGCGCAAGGTACGGGCCGGAGTGCTCGAATGAGCGAGCCTCCTCGATCATCCCGAACTCATTGGTGCCGGTGTGCGTCTCGACCGGGATCCGCGCCGTCTCGAAGAGGATCACCATGAACAGCGCCGCCGCGGCGAGCAGGTGCGCCGGCCGGACGATCTGGTCGGCCGAGGCCCGAACGGTCTTCGCCATCGCGTACGGCAGATCGGTACCGGTGACCAGCGCCACGGTGAACACCACGAACAGGACCACCGGCTCGGTGATCGCGGCGAAGGTCTTGGCGCGGCTGGCGCCCAGCTGCGCATAGGGCGATCCGGTACTGGCAGCGGCGACGGCGATGACGAAGCTGGCCAGGGCCAGGATGAACCCACCGCCCAGGATGTCGCCCATGTAGCCGAACGGCAGGGGGAACGTAGTCAGCACCGGGATGAGCAGCGGCACCGTGAGATAGCAGGTCATCGCGACCAGCGGCGCGGCCAGAAACACCCAGCCCGTACCGAACGGCGCCAGTGCCTCTTTACCGAACAGCTTGGCGATGTCGTAGTAGGGCTGCAGTACCCGCGACCCACGCCGGCCCTGCAGCCGGGTTTCCACCCGGGCGATCACGCCGTTGATCCCCGGCGCCGCGACCAGCACCGTGAGCACCTGCAGGGCCTGGACCGCGGGGATAGGCAGCGTCATCGACGGCACCGCCGTTTGGCGGGCACGCACAACCAATGCCCTTCGACCACCCCGAACCTCCTCTTACCGTCGACCAGCGCAGTGTGCTGGGGCACGGTAGAGACCATCAGCGGCCTTGGTGGTCCGCGGTTTCGGCGAGTCTCATCGCCGTAAGTGCAGTGTGCGCGACTGGGCGCTGCGGTCTAGAGGCTAGCAGGAGTGGTGGACGAGACGCACGCGGGCCCGGCGCCTCTGGTCGGTGGTCGTCGTCAGGGCCGGGACCAACTCGCTGGTGACCAGGGCGTGCTCGGCGGTGAGCTCGTCGACGATGTCGAAGGATGTGGCGATCCGGGTCCGGCGCGTCGACGATGATCGTCACGACCGGGACGCGGCCCAGTTGCAGCAGTCGATCATCGTGCGGGGTGTGCTCGCCATGAAAATCACGGTCGCCGATTCAAACCGGCGACCCGCCGCGTCTGGCGCCGACACAGGCCGTTCGCTGGCACTGAGCTGTTGATGGTCGCCCGGGGCAATCGTCCCTACCGCCCCGGGCGA